>NZ_JASCPP010000160.1:0-10364 GCF_029959745.1 Pseudomonas sp. PS01298
GGCTTGCCCCGCGTTGGGTGGCGAAGCCGCCCCATTAAGACTCAACGCAATAAACCTGACACTCATCGCCAGCAGTGACAGGGGCTGCTTCGCAGCCCAACGCGGGGCAAGCCCGCTCACCACAAGGGGCGGGGCCTGGCGCACTTGATCTCGGCACGGAGCCGTGTCACCGGCGGAGCGTGAACGTAGCATCAACCTGCAGCGACCGCACCCTGCGGTGAATAGGCTCATTGTGATGAAGGGCTTGGCTTGTTGTTGCTGGCAGGCTTGTTGTAGCTGCCAGGCTTGTTGTGGTGAGCGGGCTTGCCCCGCGTTGGGTGGCGAAGCCGCCCCATTAAGACCCAACGCAATAAACCTGACACTCATCGCCAGCAGTGACAGGGGCTGCTTCGCCGCCCAACGCGGGGCAAGCCCGCTCGCCACAGGGGGCGAAACTTTCCCTGGCGCATCGGGCAGGCGCTCTTGCTCCTACACCGATTTACTGGCATTGTTTGCGCAATTGGTAACTCTTCCCATTTGAGATCTTTTTGCGCATGCATGACATTCCGGCCGCGCTGGGCGATTCAGAGCGTCAGCAGACCCTTACGGCGATGTACAGCGAGCACCACGGCTGGTTGCACGGTTGGCTGCGCAAAAAACTCGGCTGTTCCCAGTATGCTGCCGACCTGGCCCACGACGCGTTTATCCGCGTGTTGATGCTTGCCGAACCGCAGAATATCAAGGAACCACGGGCGTTCCTGGCCACCACGGCGGGGCGGTTATTGATCGACGGCGCACGGCGTCGGCGCATCGAAAAAGCCTACATGGAAGCCCTGGTAATCCAATGCGAAGACGCCGGCATGCCCGACCCGGCCGCCATCCATGTAGCACTGCAAGCGCTGGAGCGCATCGCCGAAATGCTCGCCGGCCTGCCGGCCAAGGCGCGCGAAGCCTTTCTGTTGAGCCGCCTCGACGGCCTGACCTACAGCGAAATCGCCACGCGCCTGGAGGTGTCCTCCAGCACCGTCAAAAACTACATCTCCAGCGCCCTGGTGCACTGCTACCACAGCCTGCATGCGGCAGATCCGCTGGCATGAACTCCGAACAGATCATTCAACAAGCGGCGAATTGGCTGACACGCCTGCACGACGAAGACGTCAGCGACGCCGAGCGCCAGGCATTCAACACCTGGTGCCAGGCCGATCCACGCCATGCGGTGGCTATCGAACGCATGCGCGTCCTGTGGGGCAGCCTCGATGCTGTGCCTGCGCAACCGGCACGCGTGGCACTCAACCGGGCCTTCGCCCCGCGGCGTCCGCGGGCTACTCAGGTGGTGGGGCTGCTTGGCGTCTTACTGTGCGGCTGGCTGGGCCTGGAACACCTGCCGGTATGGATGGCCGACCAGCGCACCGGCGTCGGCGAGCGTCGCCAGATCGCCCTTGAAGATGGCAGCCAGCTGCAGCTCAACAGCAATTCGGCAGTCGACGTGAAATTCGACGGCCACCAGCGCGTCATCGAGTTGTTGCAAGGCGAACTGTGGGTCGAGGTCGCCAAGGACGCGCAACGGCCCTTCGTGGTGCGCACCGACCAAGGCACCGCGACCGCCCTGGGCACGCGTTACCTGGTCAAGCGTGCGCCGGACGGCACCACCGTGGTGACCGTGATCGAGTCCACCGTCGCGGTCAAAGGCCAGACCAGTGAAGGGGTCAGCGTCACCGCCGGCCAGCGCTCGGTCCTCGACCATGGCCGCGCCCAACCGCCACAAGCCGTCGGCAACACCGACGCGGACGCCTGGACCCGTGGCCTGCTCAAAGTCAACGACCAGCCGCTGAGCGAGGTGCTGCAAACCCTGGCCAGTTACCGTCACGGCCTGGTGCGCTACGACCCGCAGGCCCTGCAGAACCTGCGCGTGTCCGGCGTATTCAAGCTGGACGACACCGCTGCGGCGCTCTCGGCCCTGGCCGACAACCTGCCGATTCAGGTGGAGTACTTCACCGACCTGCTGGTGGTGGTCAAGCCGCGCTAGCCTTCGTGCTGGCGCAGGCGCTTGTACAAGGTGTTGCGGCTCACCCCCAGCTCCCGCGCCAGGTGGGAAATATTCCCGCCGGCCGCTTTCAGGCGCTGGGCCAGGTCGATGCTGTCATCCAGGTACTCGCTGGTGGGCGGCGGCGCGGCGACATTCAGGTCGACAAAGAAATCATCCGGCAGGTGCTCCGGGCGAATCGGCTGCTCCTCAGCCATCGCCAACGCCACCTGCAACACACTGCTCACCTGGCGCAAATTGCCCGGCCAGGGGTGCTGCTCGAACAGGGCCAGCACCTCGGCACTGAGGCCGGCCCATTGGGTCGGCTCGCGATGTTGCTGCCACAGTTGCTGGAACAGCGCGCGCTTGTCGCTGCGTTCGCGCAGCGGCGGTAGCTCGAGGGTCAGGCCACCAATGCGGTAGTACAAATCCTCGCGAAAACGCCCGGCCTGCACCTGCTCGCGCAGCGCCCGGTTGGTGGCCGAGATGATGCGCAGATCCACCGGGAACAGCTCACTGCTGCCCACCGGTTGCACGCAGCGCTCCTGCAACACCCGCAACAGGCGTGCCTGGGTCGGCAGCGGCATGTCGCCAATTTCATCCAGAAACAGCGTGCCCTTGTCGGCCTTGCGGATCAGGCCGATGCTGCCTTTTTGATTGGCGCCGGTAAACGCGCCTTTTTCGTAGCCGAACAGTTCCGATTCCACTAGCTCGGCAGGAATCGCCGCACAGTTCACCGCGATAAATGCCTGCTGACTGCGGGAACTCGCCTGGTGCAGGGCCTTGACGAAAACTTCCTTGCCCACGCCGGTTTCGCCGTGGATCAGCAGCGGGATGTCCTTCTCCAGCAAGCGTTCGGCTTGGCGCACGGCCTTTTCCACGCGCGCATCACCAAAGTGCAGGGTGTTCAGGCCAATCGCCGCCGGCTTTGGCGGCGTGGGTTGGCTGAACACCCGCGCCTGCACCGGCATTTGCTTGGGCCGTTTCAACAGGCACTGGAAACGGTTGCGCCCAGCCGCCTGCAGCGAAAACGGCAGACCCTCGGGCTGATTGAGCAACTCCAGCAGCGAGACCTTGAACAAACTGTCGATCATCACCCGTGACAGACTGATGCCCAGCAGGTTGTCGGCGCGACGGTTGGCCGACAGCACCTGGCCGCTTTCATCGAAGATCAACAGGCCGGCCCATTGGCTGTCGAGGTTGCTCAGGCCGGTGTTGAAGGTCAGTTGAAAATGCTCGCCGCGAAACAGGTTGAGGATCAGCCGGTTTTCCACGGTCTGGCTCATCATCTTGACCATGCCCAGGGTGTGGGAGGGCGGCAGGTAGCTGTCGCTGGACACATCCAGTACCGCGATGATCTCGCGCTGCGCGTCGAAGATCGGCGCCGCCGAGCCGGTCATGAAGCGGTTGGCCTTGAGAAAGTGTTCGTCATGTTCGATATGCACCGCCTGCGCACAGGCCAGCGCAGTGCCGATGGCATTGGTGCCGCTGGAGCGTTCCATCCAACTGGCGCCGGCGCTGAACCCCCGGGCCAGCTTGGGTTCGATAAAACGCTGGGTGCCCCAACTGGTCAGCACCTGGCCCTGGTTGTCGGCCAGCATGATCAGGCAGTTGGAGTTGCTGAGGATGTTTTCGTAGTAGGGCAGCACCTCCTGATGGGTGGTCTGCACCAGGGAATGCTGGCTTTCGAGCAATTGGCTGATGCCCTCGGCGGGCAGTTGATCGAAGCTGGGCGTGCTCTGATGGTCCAGCCCAAACGCGCGGCAGCGGCGCCAGGATTCCTGGATAAGGGTGTCGTGAGCCAAGGGTTCGGCCATGGGGTGACCTGCATTTTTATTGTTATGGGGTGTTGCACAATCCAACCATTGAAACCGGATCAAAATGTCCTGTGTTGGTGGTGAGAGTGTTGTTCAGAACTGTTCATTGTCAACCCCGTGACTGTTCAGTTGTTCACCTGGAGTGTTCAAACACGAACATCGGGTTTTCCCATTTCCTTACACATCAAGCCCTTGCGGTTTTGGCACGAAACTCGCTCTGACAACTGGCCAGATTCATTCCAATAATAAAAAGGTCGTGTCATGTCATTGACCCTGGAAAATGTCTCCCGCGTTGTCGAAGGCCAAACCTGGATCGACGACGCCAGCCTGCGTTTCGAAGCCGGCTCCTTCAACGTATTGCTCGGCCGCACACTCTCCGGCAAGACCAGCCTGATGCGCCTGATGGCCGGCCTGGACAAGCCCGACAGCGGCCGCATCCTGATGAACGGCGTGGACGTCACGCAAAAGCCAGTGCGACTGCGCAATGTGTCGATGGTCTACCAGCAATTCATCAACTACCCGACCATGACGGTGTTCGAAAACATTGCCTCGCCGTTGCGCCAGGCTGGTGTTTCCAACGAGCTGATCCAGAGCAAGGTGCTGGAAACCGCGAGGATGCTGCGCATCGAGAAATTCCTCCAGCGCCACCCGCTGGAGCTGTCCGGGGGGCAGCAGCAACGCACGGCCATGGCCCGTGCGCTGGTCAAGGATGCCGAGCTGATCCTGTTCGATGAGCCGCTGGTCAACCTGGACTACAAGCTACGTGAAGAGCTGCGTCAGGAAATGCGCGAGCTGTTCAAGGCGCGGCATACCATCGCCATCTACGCCACCACCGAGCCCAACGAGGCCCTGGCCCTGGGCGGCACCACCACGATTCTTCACGAAGGCCGGGTGATCCAGAGTGGCAAGGCCGCCGAGGTCTACCACCAGCCGCAGACCGTGCTGGCCGCCGAGCTGTTTTCCGAACCGCCGATCAACCTGATGCCGGGGCGCATCAGCGGCAACGAGGTGAGTTTCGCCAATTTTGTGCACTTCCCGCTGAACGTCGACCTGCGTCCGATTGGCGAAGGCGAATTCCGCTTCGGCGTGCGCCCCAGCCATATCAGCCTGGTGCCGAGCAACGACGATGACCTGGAGCTGGCAGTGACCGTGGAAGTCGCCGAAATCAGCGGCTCGGAAACCTTCCTGCATGTGCGCAGCGAGCATTTCCTCTTGGTGCTGCACCTGCCGGGCGTGCACGAGTACGACGTCGACGCGCCGATCCGCGTGTATATCCCCACCCATAAACTGTTTGTGTTCGATGCCCAGGGCCGTCTGGTCCAGGCTCCCGGACGCCGTGTCGCGAGGGTTGCCTGATGGCCGAGATCCATTTGCAGAACCTGGCGCACAGCTACAGCCCTACACCGACAGGGCCTGAAGACTACGCGATCCGGGCAATGAACCACGTATGGGAGCAGGGCGGTGCCTACGCCTTGCTCGGGCCCTCGGGCTGCGGCAAGTCGACCCTGCTCAATATCATCTCCGGGCTGCTCAGCCCGTCCGAGGGACAGGTGCTGTTCGATCACAAGGTGGTCAACGAGCTGACGCCTGAACGGCGCAACATCGCCCAGGTGTTTCAGTTCCCGGTGGTGTACGACACCATGACGGTGTTCGACAACCTGGCCTTTCCTCTGCGAAACCAGGGCATGGCCGAGGCGAAGATTCACAGCAAGGTGCAGGAAATTGCTGAGGTGCTCGACCTGCAAAACCTGCTGACCAAGAAAGCCCGCAACCTCACCGCCGATGAAAAACAGAAAGTTTCCATGGGCCGTGGGCTGGTGCGCGACGATGTGTCGGCGATCCTGTTCGATGAGCCGCTGACGGTGATCGACCCGCACCTCAAATGGAAGCTGCGGCGCAAGCTCAAGCAGATCCATGAGCAGTTCAACATCACCATGGTCTACGTCACCCACGACCAGTTGGAGGCCTCGACCTTCGCCGACAAGATCGCGGTGATGTACGGCGGGCAGATCGTGCAGTTCGGCACGCCGCGTGAGCTGTTCGAGCGGCCGAGCCACACCTTTGTCGGCTATTTCATCGGCAGCCCTGGGATGAATCTGATCGAGGTGCAGGCCGAACCCGGCGGGGTGCGCTTTGCCGGTACTCATCTGCCCCTGTCCGCGGCACTGACCCAGCGCATTGCCGATACGGACTACAAGAAACTCCAGGTGGGCATCCGCCCGGAATTTATCCACGTGTGGGACGAGTACAACCCTGACGCCTTGCAGGCCGCTGTCACACACGTCGAGGACCTCGGCACCTACAAGATCATGACCCTTACGCTGGACGGTGCGCCCCTGAAAGTGCGCCTGGCCGAAGACAAACCGGTGCCTGAAGGCACGGCGTCCATCAGTTTCCCGGCGCAATGGCTGATGGTCTACGCCGACGATTACCTGCTGGAGGTGCTGCCATGAACAAGGTGCAGAACAACAAGGCCTGGTGGCTGGTGTTGCCGGTGTTCCTGCTGGTGGCGTTCAGTGCGGTGATCCCGATGATGACCGTGGTCAACTACTCGGTGCAGGACATCTTCGACCAGTCCAGCCGCTACTTCGTCGGCGCCGACTGGTACAAGCAGGTGCTGCTCGACCCGCGCCTGCATGACTCATTGCTGCGCCAGTTCATCTACTCGGCGTGCGTGCTGCTGATCGAAATCCCACTGGGCATCGCCATCGCCCTGACCATGCCGACCAAGGGGCGCTGGTCGTCGCTGGTGTTGATCATCCTCGCCATTCCGCTGCTGATCCCCTGGAACGTGGTCGGCACCATCTGGCAGATTTTCGGCCGCGCCGATATCGGCCTGCTCGGCTCGACCCTCAACGCCATGGGCATCAGCTACAACTACGCGGCCAACACCATGGACGCCTGGGTCACCGTGCTGGTGATGGACGTATGGCACTGGACCTCGCTGGTGGCGCTGCTGTGCTACTCGGGCCTGCGCGCGATTCCGGATGTGTACTACCAGGCGGCGCGGATTGATCGGGCCTCGGCCTGGGCGGTGTTCCGACATATCCAGTTGCCGAAGATGAAGAGCGTGCTGCTGATCGCGGTGATGCTGCGCTTCATGGACAGTTTCATGATCTACACCGAGCCTTTCGTGTTGACGGGCGGCGGACCGGGTAACGCGACTACCTTCCTCAGTCAGACGCTGACCCAGATGGCTGTAGGTCAATTCGACTTGGGCCCGGCGGCCGCGTTTTCCCTGGTGTATTTCCTGATCATCCTGTTGGTGTCCTGGCTGTTCTACACCGCCATGACCCACTCCGACGCCAACCGCTGAGGCCGCCAACATGAGCAAGAGAAAGCTGATTCCGCTGCTGATCTACATCCTGTTCCTGCTGGTGCCGATCTACTGGCTGCTGAACATGTCCTTCAAGAGCAACACCGAAATCCTCGGCGGCCTGACGCTGTTTCCGCAGGATTTCACCCTGGCCAACTACAAGGTGATCTTCACCGACCCCAGCTGGTACACCGGCTACCTCAACTCGCTGTACTACGTGAGCCTGAACACGGTGATTTCGTTGAGTGTGGCGCTGCCGGCGGCGTATGCGTTTTCGCGCTACCGCTTCCTCGGTGACAAGCACCTGTTCTTCTGGCTGCTGACCAACCGCATGGCGCCGCCGGCGGTGTTTCTGCTGCCGTTTTTCCAGCTGTATTCGTCCATCGGCCTGTTCGACACGCACATCGCCGTGGCCCTGGCGCATTGCCTGTTCAACGTGCCGTTGGCGGTGTGGATCCTGGAAGGCTTCATGTCCGGCGTGCCCAAGGAAATTGACGAAACTGCCTACATCGACGGCTACAGCTTTCCTAAGTTCTTCGTGAAGATTTTTATCCCCTTGATCGGCTCCGGCATCGGCGTGACGGCGTTTTTCTGCTTCATGTTTTCCTGGGTCGAGTTGCTGCTGGCGCGCACCCTGACCTCGGTCAACGCCAAGCCCATCGCGGCGGTGATGACGCGCACGGTCTCGGCGTCGGGCATTGATTGGGGCGTGCTGGCAGCGGCGGGGGTGTTGACCATCCTGCCAGGCATGCTGGTGATCTGGTTTGTTCGCAACCACGTGGCCAAGGGCTTTGCCCTGGGCCGGGTCTAGAGGAATCGATGATGGAATGGATGGCCTGGACCACCCCCACCGCGCTGTTCTTTGGTGGTATCGCCCTGATTCTGGCGGGCATGACCACCTGGGAACTGCGTTCGCCGAGCATCCCCCGGCGCGGTTTTCTGCCGATCAGCACCACCCGTGGTGATCGCTTGTTTATCGGTCTTCTCGGCAGCGCCTACCTGCATTTGCTGGTCATCGGCGTTACCGACTGGAGCATCTGGGTGGCGTCCGCGCTGTCCCTGGTATGGCTGTTGAGTGTGATGCGTTGGGGCTAGTACTCGCCCTGTAGGCGCCGGCAAGCCGGCGCCTGCAGGGATTGTGTTCGCAGGTCCCGTTTGAAACTAACCAGGAGGTCTCTATGTTCGATAAAAACAATAAGCTGCGACATAGCATTTCATTGGCCGCCGTATTGGCCCTCAGCGGTTTGAGCGCCACGGCCTGGGCCGATGCGTACGAAGATGCGGCGAAAAAATGGATCGGCAGCGAATTCAAACCGTCCACCCTCACGGCCGACCAACAGCTCGAGGAGCTCAAGTGGTTTATCAAGGCCGCCGAACCGTTCCGTGGGATGAAGATCAATGTGGTGTCGGAAACCCTTACCACCCACGAGTACGAGTCCAAAGTGCTGGCCAAGGCATTCACGGAAATCACCGGGATCAAGCTGACCCACGACCTGCTGCAGGAAGGCGACGTGGTCGAGAAGCTGCAGACGCAGATGCAGTCCGACAAGAATATCTATGACGGCTGGGTCAACGATTCCGACTTGATCGGTACGCACTTTCGCTATGGCAAGACCGAATCGATCACCGACCTGATGGCCAACGAAGGCAAGGATTTCACCTCGCCGACCCTGGACATCAAGGACTTTATCGGCATCTCGTTCACCACCGCGCCGGACGGCAAGATCTACCAGCTGCCCGACCAGCAGTTCGCCAACCTCTACTGGTTCCGCGCCGACTGGTTCGAGCGCCCGGAGCTGAAAGCCAAGTTCAAGGAAAAATACGGTTACGACCTCGGCGTGCCGGTGAACTGGTCGGCCTATGAGGACATCGCCAAGTTCTTCAGCGAAGACGTCAAGGAAATCGACGGCAAGCGCATCTACGGGCACATGGACTACGGCAAGAAAGACCCATCCCTGGGCTGGCGCTTCACCGATGCCTGGTTCTCCATGGCCGGTGGCGGCGACAAAGGCCTGCCCAACGGCTTGCCGGTGGACGAGTGGGGCATTCGCGTGGAGGACTGCCATCCGGTGGGTTCCAGCGTGACCCGTGGCGGCGACACCAACGGCCCTGCTGCGGTATTCGCCACGCAGAAATACGTGGACTGGATGAAAGCCTACGCACCACCGGAAGCGGCGGGCATGACCTTCTCCGAATCCGGGCCGGTGCCGTCGCAAGGCAATATCGCCCAGCAGATTTTCTGGTACACCGCGTTTACCGCCGACATGGTCAAGCCGGGCCTGCCGGTAGTGAATGCCGACGGTACGCCGAAGTGGCGCATGGCGCCGTCGCCGGTCGGGCCTTATTGGGAAAAGGGCATGAAGAAGGGCTATCAGGACGTGGGTTCCTGGACGTTCCTCAAGTCGACCCCGGAGAAACAGAAACTCGCGGCCTGGCTGTATGCGCAGTTCGTGACTTCGAAGACCGTCTCGCTGAAGAAAACCATCGTTGGCCTGACGCCGATTCGTGAGTCCGATATCAATTCCCAGGCCATGACCGACATGGCGCCCAAACTCGGCGGCCTGGTGGAGTTCTACCGCAGCCCGGCCCGCGTCGAGTGGTCGCCGACCGGCACTAACGTGCCGGACTATCCTCGCCTGGCGCAACTGTGGTGGAGCAACATCGCCGCCGCCGCCAGCGGCGAGAAAACCCCGCAACAGGCCCTCGACAACTTGGCCAAGGAGCAGGACGCGATCATGACGCGCCTGGAACGCTCCAAGGTGCAGCCGGTGTGCGGTCCGAAGATGAACCCCGAGCGTGACGCGCAATACTGGTTCGACCAACCGGGCGCGCCGAAACCAAAACTCGCCAACGAAAAACCCAAGGGCGAAACCGTGGCCTACGGCGATCTGCTCAAGCAGTGGGAGGCGGCGCGTAAATAAACGCGCCAGTTAGCGGATGTAGGAGCGGGCTTGCTTGCGGTAGCGGTGTGCCAGTCGCTGAATTGGGTGACTGATCCACCGCCTTCGCGGGCAAGCCCGCTCCCACATTTGGTGTGTATTTCAAGGCTGGAATCGAGTTGTACCATCTGCTCAAATGCCGTTGCAGCACCTCGGCCTCCAGTCCGAACACCAATCAAAACTGTGGGAGCGGGCTTGCTCGCGAAAGCGGTGTGCCAATCGCTGAAAGGGTGACTGATCCACCGCCTTCGCGAGCAAGCCCGCTCCCCCATTTGGGATGTATTTCAAGG
>NZ_JASCPP010000161.1:0-9813 GCF_029959745.1 Pseudomonas sp. PS01298
GGCTTGCCTGCGAAGGCGGTGTGTCAGGCACCTGATGCATCAGCTGACACACTACCTTCGCGGGCAAGCCCGCTCCCACATTGGATTGAGGTGGGGCTTAGGCATCCGGGTGCATGGATATCAAATGTGGGGATTGGGCTGGAGCCTAGACACCTGGATGCATGGAGATCAAAAAGTGGGAGCTGGCTTGCCTGCGAAGGCGGTGTGTCAGGCACCTGATGCATCAACTGACACACTGCCTTCGCGGGCAAGCCCGCTCCCACATTGGATTGAGGTGGGGCTTAGGGATCCGGGTGCATGGAGATCAAAGGTGGGGATTGGGGTGGCGGCTAGGCACCTGGGTGTATGGAGATCAAAAAGTGGGAGCTGGCTTGCCTGCGAAAGCGGTGTGTCAGGCGCCGGATGCATCAGCTGACACACTGCCTTCGCGGGCAAGCCCGCTCCCACATTGGATTGGGGTTTTGCCTAGACATCCGGGTGTATGGAGATCAAAGGTGGGGATTGGGCTGGCGCCTAGGCACCTGGGTGTATGGAGATCAAAAGGTGGGAGCTGGCTTGCCTGCGAAGGCGGTGTGTCAGGCAACTGATGCATCAACTGACACACTGCCTTCGCGAGCAAGCCCGCTCCCACATTGGATTGAGGTGGGGCCTGGACATCCAGGTGCATGGAGATCAAAGGTGGGGATTGAGGTGGCGGCTAGGCACCTGAGTGCATGGAGATCAAAAAGTGGGAGCTGGCTTGCCTGCGAAGGCGGTGTGTCAGGCGCCGGATGCATCAGCTGACACACTGCCTTCGCGAGCAAGCCCGCTCCCACAGGGGGGCGGTGGCGGCCTTAGTCCACGCAGATCGCGCGGCCCAGTTGGCCTTTTTCTACGGTTGCCGAGCAGCCGAAATGTCCGTTGTCCACCTGGCATGCGCCGGTTACCGGGCCGTTGCCGGATTGGGTCGTCACGCTGGTCTGGCACTCGCCTTCACACTGGCTGGAGTCGGTGCAGGCCTTGCCGGCGTCCTTGTACGGTGTAACGCACTTCCAGCTCTGCAGCTTGCCAACTTGCTTCATGGTGCCGCCGCCGGCCAGGCAGGCAGACGCGGTGGAGTTCTGGGCGGGCGGTGTTGCAGAGCACGCCGATATCAACAGCAGGGCGGCCAGGCCGATCATCAATTTCATGCAAAAGTCCTCGTGGAGTAAGCGCAACGGTGCAGTGTACGGGCAATTGGACTACTTTGAATGACGAGCGATCCCTCCCGGTACTGACCCATGCACACGTTATGGAAACGCTATGTGGCACTGCTGGAAAACGACCTGAGCACGCAAATCTTCGACAATGTGAAGAACCTGCTGGTGTGCGCACTGCTGTTTGCAGCGGGGACTAATACAGTGCTCGGGCAGCGTGACTTGTTTATCGGCGTGTTCGCCTCCAGCGTGGCCGGTTGGGGGCTGATCATCCTGTCGTCGCTGTTGTTGGTGCTGAACGTGAGCGACGGCATTCGCAGGCTTTCCAAACTGCGCTACCACCTCGTGCTGCAACTGCTGATGATCCTGGTTTACCTGGTGATTGCCGAACGCATGGTCGAGATAGTCTGGGGCTTCCGCGCGCATTGAAGTATCCTCCGCGGCCCGCTTCCCATTGATTCAAAGACAGATGACAGGACAAGACATGCAGGCGATGCTTTCGTCGATCCTCGACGAAGTGCGCCCACTGATCGGCCAGGGTAAAGTCGCCGACTATATCCCCGCCTTGGCCGATGTACCCGCTAACCAGCTTGGCATTGCGGTGTACGGCAACGACGGTTCGGCCTACTGCGCAGGCGATGCCGATACGCTGTTCTCGGTGCAGAGTATTTCCAAGGTATTCAGCCTGGTACAGGCCATCGACCACGGCGGCGAAACCATCTGGGAGCGCCTGGGCCACGAGCCGTCGGGGCAGCCGTTCAACTCCATGGTGCAGCTGGAATTCGAATGCGGCCGCCCGCGCAATCCCTTCATCAACGCTGGCGCGCTGGTGATCTGTGACATCAACCAGTCGCGCTTCGCCGTGCCGATCCTGTCGATGCGCGATTTCGTGCGGCGCCTGTCGGGCAACCCGCAGATCCTGGTGAACAGCGTCGTCGCCGACTCCGAAGCCCAGCACGGCGCGCGCAATGCGGCCATGGCTTACCTGATGAAATCCTTCGGCAACTTCCATAACGACGTCGACGCGGTGCTGCACAGTTACTTCAACTACTGCGCGCTGCAGATGAGCTGCCTGGACTTGGCCAAGGCATTCAGTTTCCTGGCCAACGAAGGCGTGAGTGCCCACAGCGGCGAACAGATCCTCACCGCGCGCCAGACCAAGCAAGTCAACTCGATCATGGCCACCAGCGGCCTGTACGACGAGGCGGGCAACTTTGCCTATCGCGTCGGCTTGCCGGGCAAGAGCGGCGTCGGCGGTGGGATCGTCGCGGTGGTGCCGGGGCAGTTCACGGTGTGCGTATGGTCGCCGGAGTTGAACGCGGCGGGGAACTCGCTGGCGGGGATGAAGGCGTTGGAGTTGTTGAGCGAGCGGATTGGTTGGTCGGTGTTTTGAGGTTATAAAGGTGTTCCAGGCCGTTCCTGCGCTGCGTGGGAACGAGCATTTCTGCAGTGTCCAGATAGGTATCTTCATGGCTTACGAACTTCACATCGCCCGTGCCGACAGCCATGCAATTGCGCCTGAAGAGTGGCGCGCGTTGTGTGCCAGCGATCCAACCCTGGAGCTGCAGGACGAGGTGACCGGCATTAATCCCACTACCGGTGCGGTGATTTCCATGGGCGGAAATCAAACCGCCTACTGGACCTCTCCCACCACGCAGCAGGCTTACTATTTTGACTACCGGCGTGGTGAGATTGCCTTTGTGTACAGCGATGAAGCGATCGTGAAAGCCAAGGCTATTGCTCAATCGTTTGCCGCGACTATCAGGGGCGACGAGGGTGAGGCGTACTGACAGCCCTAGGCTTTGCGCGGCTTCATGAACAAATCCATCATCAAATACAGCGCGCCCACGGTGATTGCGATATCGGCAATATTGAACACGCCGGTATGGGCCGGCCCGACGTTCAGCACCATGTAATCAACCACGTGCCCGTCGCGAAAAACGCGGTCGATCAGGTTGGCGATGCCGCCGAGGGCGATGGCGTACAGCGGCAGGACTTTGCGCAGGGGCTGGTTCCAGTTCGAGAGGGACCACCACAGTGCCCAAGCCACTACGACAGCCACGCCGACGATGAAAATCAGCTGTTTGACCTGCGTCGGCAACGCGGCGCCCAGGCTGAGGAACGCGCCGGGATTCAGGCTCAATTCGAGTGCCAGGTTGATCGGGTTGGCGCCGATTTTGAAGCTGTGGGCGTGCAGTGAAACCAGGGCCAGCAGTTTGACGAGTTGGTCCACGGCAATAAAGGCGAGGCCGGCGAGGAGGGCGAAAGTGCGGCCTCGCAGTAGGGGCGACGTGCTCAAGCGGTAACTTCCTGTTTCAGGCTTTCGATAGAGCGCCCGAAGATAGCTCAGGCGCTGTATCGCGTCCATCGTCACGCTGCCGGATGGGCCACGCTCAGTGCCTTGTCGACCAGCAGTTGTACCCCTTCGAGCATGCGGCAGATGCCCAGCGCGACATTGCGTTGAGTACCGTCGATCTCAAACGCCAGGTGAGCGGCGATGTCGCTGATGCAGGCCAGGTCCTGGGAGGCGTTGACCAGCAGGGTTTCGGTGCCCAGGTCGGCGCGCACGGTGAAGAGTCCGTCGCTGGATTCGGGCGTGGCGGGTTTTGGGTTGAGGTAGTGATCGATGGCGCGGTAGGCCACTTCGTGCAGGGTGCTGGTGTCGAAATCGGGATGGCTTGGGGGGTTGGGGCTGTCTTTAATCATGGTGAAATCTCTCCGGGAATGGAGCTGCCACGATTCGCGGTCAAACGAGAGAGGGTGGCAGCTATACGCGGGTTGACCGACCGGTCCCAAAGTAGCCCGGCATACCCGAAGATATCCCGCGTACAGCTGCCGCGACACGATACAACAGGCGTACAAAAAACGCCTGATTCGATGTGGCACAGATGCATTTGGGAGGGCGGACGGTCAAATCCGGCCGCTGAATTGGCAGCGACGACGAGAGGTTAGCCAGCACCTTGGCGAGCCACAACCTGAAAGCCTTGTCGGAAAAATCCGAGAGCCGCATACCCGGGGCACCGTTTATCGGCGGGTTGATTCAGTCAATCTCGGTGCGGCGTGGCAGTCCGTGGGTGCCTGTGAGCTGATAATGACAGGGGGGTGGGCTGGAAACAGCGGGAGTGCTGCGCACTCCAACGCGGGGCAAGCCCGCTCACCACAAAAAAAGGGAGAGGGCTAGTTTTTGGGTTTTTTCGGGGGCTTTGACCCGGGGATAATCATGGCGACCTCTTGCTGGTAGCGTCGGTACCGCTCACCGAACAGCGTCACCAGGTCCTTTTCTTCAAAGCGTGCGCCGATGAAGATGTAAACCGTCATTCCGACCGCAAACAACAGATGCCCGGCGGTCATGTGTGGCGTTGCCCAAAAGGCAATCATGAAACCCAGGTACAGGGGGTGACGCACGAGCTTGTAAAACAGTGGCGTCGTGAACACCGGCGGCTGTGATGTGGGCTTGCGCCAACGGTCGATGGCCTGCTTGAGCCCGAACAGCTCAAAGTGGTTGATCAAAAAAGTTGACAGCAACGCGATGCCCCAGCCCAGCCAGAACAGGCCCGTCAACAGGGCATCGGCCCAGGCGGCTTCAACCTTCCAGACACTCGCCGTAATGGGCTGCCACAGCCAGAATATCAACCCCAGCACCAGGCTGCTGAGCAGCACGTACGTGGAGCGTTCAACCGGCGCCGGGATGAACCCTGCCAGCCATTGCTTGAAACCCCGGCGCGCCATGACCGTGTGCTGGGCGCCGAACAGCATGATCAGCGCGGCATCGATCAACACGGCGGTCGGCCACTCACCGGGTGGGCCGTCGTTGATGTGCTTGGGCACCCCGATCTCGCCGACAAAGCCGATCAGGTACACGCAGGTGCACAGGAATACGAGGTAGCAGCAGGCGCTGTACACCAGCCCGAGCATTCGGGCGGTGTGTGGAGGATGTTCGAGGTTCATGGATGTCCTTCTCACTCAGTTGATCGCCCGCAATCCCAGCAGGCCAGCCAATGCATCTGGACTAAGCCTAGCGAGTTTTGCGTGCGTGGCAACCTGTGAGAATTGACAGTCTGCAGTGTGCCTGGGAATAGGATTCAGCTGATATTGAGCCGGTCCAGCAGGCTGTACCACGCCACCCCCGCGCCAATGTAGAACCGTTGCAACCCGTGCATCGGCAAGCGTTGCAACGGTGTCACCGGGTAGGCGAACTCCGCGTGGCTGTCGCACAAGCGTGCGGCCAATTGCTGCCCCAGGCTGGTACACAGCGCGATGCCGCGACCATTGCAGCCCAACGCCAGCGTGAGCCCCGGCGCGGGTTGGTGCACGTGGGGCATGAAGTCACGGGTGATTGCGATGCGCCCGGCCCAGCGGTACTCGAATTCCAGTGGGCCCAATTGCGGAAACAGCAGCGCCAGGGAGCGCTCAAGGTGGGCAAAATCGGCCGGTGATGTGGGATCGTTGAACAGCCCGCGCCCGCCCATCAATAAGCGTCCATGACTGTCTTTGCGAAAGTACAGCAGCAGCCGTTGCGCGGTGGACACGGTTTCCTGTCCCGGCAGGATGCACTCTGCCGCGCGCCCACTCAGCGGCTTGGTGGCGACGATAAAACTGTTCGCCGCCAGAATGCTCTGCGCCATCCCCGGCCACAGGTTGCCGCTGTAGCCGGCGGTGGCCAGCACCACTTGATCAGCCGTGACCTGAGCCCCGCCAGCCGTCTGCAGTTGCCATCCGCCGCCCTGGCGCTGCAACCCTGTCACCGCGCTGTGCCCATGAATGCGCACACCCGCCGCCAATGCCGCGCCGACCAGCCCACGGGCATACGCCAGCGGCTGAATCGCCCCGGCACGGCCGTCCAGCCAGCCGCCAGCGAACGCCTCGCTGCCCATGCGCGCGGCCACCGCTGCTGCATCCAGGCGCTGCACCGGCACGCCGCGTCGCGCCCATTGCTCGGCTCGCGCATGCAGCCCGGCCACGCCCTTTTGCGTGTACGACACCTGCATCCAGCCCTTGCGCACCGGCGCGCAATCAATGCCGTGCTTGTCGATCAACCTGAACACCAGGTCCGCCGAATTCGACACCGTCGAGATCAGTGGCTCGGCGCGCTCCGGTCCGAACATCTGCACCAGTTGCTCCGGGTCGTATTTGAGTGTCGGGTTGACCTGTCCACCGTTACGCCCCGAGGCGCCCCAGCCCGGCTCATTCGCCTCCAGCACGCATACACTGACCCCGCGCTCGGCCAAGTGCAGCGCCGTCGACAGGCCGGTATAGCCCGCCCCGACAATCGCCACGTCGACCTTCAGCGACTCCGCCAGCGCGGGCGTTGGCAGCACGGACGGCGCCGTCGCCGACCACAACGACTTCATGACAGGCTCCTTGCAGTGCCGGTGGGGTGCAGCACGCGCCGCAGAAAGTCCTGGGTGCGCGCGTGCTGCGGGTCGCCCAGCACCTGCTCGGCCGGGCCGCTCTCGACGATGTAGCCGCCATGCAGGAAGCACACGCGGTCGGCCACTTCGCGGGCAAAGCCCATCTCGTGGGTGACCACGATCATGGTCATGCCTTCATCGGCCAGGGTGCGCATCACCGCCAGTACATCGCCGACCAGTTCCGGGTCGAGGGCCGAGGTGGGTTCGTCGAACAGCATGGCTTCGGGTTTCATCGCCAGGGCGCGGGCGATGGCCACGCGCTGCTGCTGACCGCCGGAGAGTTGTTCCGGGTAGGCGTCGGCCTTGGCACTCAGGCCGACTTTTTCCAGCAGCACCAGGGCTTCCTCGCGCGCTTGCCCAGGCGACTCGCCCTTGACGTACACCGGGCCTTCCATCACGTTTTCCAGCACCGTGCGGTGCGGGAACAGGTTGAAGCGCTGGAACACCATGCCCATACGGCTGCGCAGGGCGTGCACGGTCTTGCTGCCGCGCTGCACGGTTTCACCGAACACGCTGATCGTGCCGCCGTCATAGGCTTCCAGTGCATTGATGCAGCGCAGCAGGGTGGATTTGCCCGAGCCCGAGGGGCCGATCAGGCACACCACTTCGCCCTTGGCCACGTCGAGGTCGACGCCGTGCAATACGCGGTGGCTGCCGTAATGTTTTTGCAGCTGACGAATCTCGATCATGCTTTTTTCCTCTGGCCCAGGTGCTGCTCCATACGACGCAGGCCATACACCAGCGGCAGGCTCATCAGCAGGTAGAGCAGGGCGACCAGGGTGTAGACGGTCATGTTCTGGAAGGTCGACGAGGCGATCAGTTGGCCCTGGCGGGTCATCTCGGCGACGGTGATGGTCGACACCAGGGACGAGTCCTTGAGCATCATCACCAGGGTGTTGCCGTAGGGCGGCAAGGCAATGCGAAACGCCTGCGGCAGGATCACCCGGCGCATCATCAACGCCGAGCGCATGCCCAAGGCTTCGGCGGCTTCGCGCTGGCCCTGTTCGACCGCAATGATGCCGGTGCGAAAGTTCTCGGCCTGGTACGCCGAATAGGCGATGCCCATGCCGATCACCCCGGCGTAGAACGCCGTGAGGTGCACGCCCATGTCCGGCAGGACGAAGTAGATGTAGAACAGCTGCACGATAATCGGCAGGCCACGGATCACGTTGATGATGGTGCTCGCCGTCCACGACAGCGCGCGGATCGGCGACAGCTTGAGCAACGCCAGCACCAGGCCGATGGCGCTGCTGAGCAGGAACGACAGCACGGTGATCTGGATCGTCACCCAGGCGCCCTGCAGCAGAATCGGCAGGAAATCCTGGGCGTTCTGCAGGAACTCAGCCAGGTTCATGGGCGCACCTGGGTATCAAGTCCCCACTTCTTGAGGATGCTGTCCAGGGTGCCGTCGGCCTTGATGCTGGCGATGGCAGTGTTCAGGCGTTCGAGGGTTTGTGCGTCGCCCTTGCGCACTACCAGGCACACTTCGCCGACGTTGACCGGTTGGTAGTCGGCGGCGAGTTTCACGCCTTTGAATAGCTTCTGGCGGATCTGGTACGCCACCACCGGCTGGTCGCCAACGGCGGCCTTGATGCGGCCCAGGGACAGGTCGCGGACCATCTCGCCAATCGAGTCGTAGGTGCGGATTTCCTTGAAGATGCCGAGCTTGTTCAGTTGATCGTAAAAGATCGTGCCAGCCTGCACGCCGACCACCTGGTCCTTCAACGGGGTGAGGTCGGGGTAGGCGGTGTTGTCCTCGGCGTTGATGATCAAGCCTTCACCGTAGGCATATACCGGGGCGCTGAAATCGACGACCTTGGTGCGTTCTTCGGTCTTGAGCATGCCGGCGGAGATGAAGTCGAGCTTGCCGGAGGTGAGGGAGGGGATCAGCGCGGCGAAGTTGGTCTGTTCGATCTGGCTGGTAAAGCCGCCGGCCTTGCCGACGGCTTCAGCCACGTCGACCATCACCCCCTGGATGCTGTTGCTCTTGATATCGAGGAAGGTGAACGGCGAACCACTGGCCGTTGCACCGACTTTGTACGTGGACGCACTTTCTGCGTGCGCGGCGCTGACGCAAAGCGTGGCGCACACGGCGAAGGCGAGGCGGCGAAACACGGGCGAAAGACTGTTCATCGGGTTACTCCAAAAGGAAAACGGAAAGTCAGTAGCGCAAGCGGCTGCCGATGAAACCGCAAGCTCTGTGCCATTTCGATTGGAGTAAATCGAATATCGTCACATAAAATCGAAAAAATGAACTTGTCGTATCGATATGCGATATTTTGTGGTCTATTTTTGCGATTTAGGGTAGAAATATCGCCACGCCTGATCGTCCTGACCGCGAGTCCGCCATGTCCGAAGAACGCAACAGTTTGCACAACCAATCCCTGGAAAAAGGCCTGTCGGTGCTCAAGGCATTCAGCGCCCAGCGCCGCAGCATGAGCCTTGCAGAGGTGGCCGAGGCCGCCGGCATGACCAAAAGCTCGGCCCAGCGCATGGTGTTTACCCTTGAAAGCCTGGGTTACCTTCGGAAACACTCGCGCACCCGGCATTACCAACTCACCCCGCGCGTGCTGGAGTTGGGCTTCAGTTACCTGGACGCGCATTCGCTGATCGAAGTGGCCAACCCGTTCCTGTCCGAACTCACGCGGCTGACCGGCGAAACCTCATGCCTGACCGAGCCTGCGGGCTACGACATGACCTATATCGCGCGGTTCGTCAGCGCGGGTTTTGTGCCGGTGCACATGCCGATCGGCTCGCGGGTGCCGATGTACTGCACGGCGTCGGGGCGCGCGTATTTGAGCGCGTTGCCTACGGATGAAGCGTTGGCGCTGATCGAGCACAGCCAGCGCATTGCGCACACCAGCCAGACATTGACCGAGGTCGACAGGATCCTGGAGTCGTTGCAACAGGTGCGTGAGCAGGGCTATGCGGTCAATGCCCAGGAGTTGTTCCTCGGCGACATGACCATCGGCGCACCGGTGCTGGGCGCGAATGGCCGGCCGGTGGCGGCGGTGCATGTGGTGGCGCCGACCAGTCGCTGGAGTCGGGCGGACGCGGAGAAGCAGTTGGCGCCGGCGTTGTTGCAGTGCTCCAGGGCGCTGAGCAATTCGGCGCGCAATCTTGAATAGCCCCATTCTCAAGAACACGGCCAATTCAATGTGGGAGCGGGCTTGCTCGCGAATGCGGTGTATCAGTCGCCAGATGCAGTGACTGGCACACCGCATTCG
>NZ_JASCPP010000162.1:0-9706 GCF_029959745.1 Pseudomonas sp. PS01298
GCGTTGGGCTGCGAAGCGGCCCCTCCAGGAGTCGGTGCGTTGTTTCAGGCAAACCGAGGTGTTTGGGTCTGGGGCCGCTGCGCAGCCCAACGCGGGAAAAGCCCGCTCGCCACATTAGAGGTGTTACAGACGCTGTACGGTCACAGTGCCCGCAGGCCCTGCTGGCCCCGGTTGCCCTTCCAGCCCTGGGCGGCCCTTCTCGCCGCCGTCGGCGCGGTACACCAGGCAGCCCTTGGACTCGCCACCTTTGCCAGGCTTGCCCGCCGTGCCAGCCAGGCCGCCGGCACCGCCGTCGACCCAGACCTTGATCTGTTGGGCCGGGAAGTCCTGCGGCAACTCGACCCGCACCTGCGCGCCCGCAGCGCCCGGCAAGCCGTCGCCGCCATTGTCACCGTTGGCGCCACGCCCGGCCGAACCCCAGGTGCAACCCGGGTCCACGCCGTTGGCACCATCCAGCCCGGCATACCCTTGGGCACCCGCGCCGCCACGGGCATCCACCGACAGCTCTTCAGCCACCAGTGAATTGATCCGCAAGGTCAGGTCACGCCCGGCCTTGGCCGGTTTTTCATGGGTGCCCGGCGCGCCCCGCGAAGTGATCTGGCTGCCGTGGTCCAACTGCGCATGGCGCACCTGCAGTTGCAGCACGGTGCCGCCGGGGACAATCGCAATCCGCGCATCGCGGCCCAGGTGCAGCTCATCCACCGAGACCTGGCTGATGGTGGCCGGGATCAGCAAGGTGCCGTAGTCCGCTACCTCCAGACGCTCCAGTTGCAACACGCTGGTGCTGTTGGGCAGGCGCATCAACGAGTTGGTCTCAACACTGACGCTCTGGGCCAGGGCGACGGGGCTGACCAACGCGGCCAACAGTAAAACCTTACGCATCATGGGGCTCCTGACTGATTTCGAATTTTTCTTTGGACGCACAGTAACGACTTCTACAGGCGATTTGCCAGTGAAGCATCAAAAAACTTGTGCAGGGAGAGGTGCAGGCGAGGCGCGCGGCAATGCCCCTGTGGATCCCACAGGGGCAAGGTTTGTCAGCGGTTGATCTGGATTTCCGTACGACGATTCAAGGCACGACCTTCAGCGGTTTTGTTGTCGGCAACCGGATGGCTTTCGCCCGCCCCCGTCACAGACACAAAGGCACTGCGCGGCACGCCGGCGCCGATCAGGTAATCGGTGACCGAGTGAGCACGTTTTTCCGAGAGTTTCTGGTTGTAGGCATCCTTGCCGACGCTGTCGGTATGCCCGCTGACCCGCAGTTGAGCACTCGGGGCTTCCTGTTTCAGGCGCGTGGCAATGGTGTCGAGCTTGGTTTTATCGGCGGCGGTCAGCCTGGCCGAGTCGAACTCGAAGTGCACATCGCGAATTACGATGGTTTCTTCCTTGACCACCACCACTTCCTCAACCACCGCAGCCGGCGGCACCGGTGGGCAGCCATTGGCATCGACCTGCACGCCTTTTGGCGTGTGCGGGCACTTGTCGCGGCTGTCCGGCACACCATCGCCGTCCTCGTCGCCATCACCGTGCACCCAGCAATAGGCGCCGGCCATGCCGCCGACCAGCAAGGCGCCGTAGCCTGCATAGGCCGAGCTTTCCGTCGCGCCGATCGCCGCGCCGGTCACACCGCCAACGGCAGCGCAGGTCGGCCAATCGGTTTTTTGCAAGCCTGCGCAACCTGTCAATAACCCGGTGAGCAGAACCAAGGGTAGAGCTGTCCGCATGATGCTCATCTGACTTTCTCCTGAGGGGATCGGCGGGGGCCGATGGGTGGAGTAAAGACCGCTCTTTTCAACTGCGCCACTACGCCACGCCCCCGTATTTGTTAGGGATCGTCGTTCTCGTCGGACTTTTCGCAGCCGCCCGCTCTAGGCCCGCACGCTCAGCCGCGCTAGTCTCTAGCGTCTTGATGTGAGGATCTCTGATGACCGCTGGCATTTCTTCCCGTACGCCCCAGCAAGCCTTGGCTGCCTTGCTGGATCTGCACCAGCCCAAACGCCTGCTGTTATTGGGCGCCAGTCAGTTTCCGGCGCTGGACGCGTTTCAAGCCGCGCACCCGGATACCCAGGTGTCCGTGGCAGCCCCCGGCGCCCTGCCGGCGGAACTTGCGGCGCAGCGTTTTGACCTGGCGCTGGTGGTCGACTGCCTGGAGCACCTGTCAAAACCGCAAGGCCTGACCCTGCTCGGTGGCATTCGCAACCTCAACGCCAGCCGCATTGCCGTGCTGGTGGACTTGGGCGCATGCGACTGGAAAGACACCGACTTCTTCTCCCTGGCCCTGCAGGCCGGCGAGCGTTTCCAGCGCGATGAACAGGTTCTGACGCTGTTTACCTACGATCTGCTTGACTATAAACAGGTGCCGGACTGGCTCAACGCCCGCTTCTGGGCCAACCCGGAAAACTTCGGAAAGTATTGGTGGTAACCCGATGAGTACATCCATTTGCCCCTGCGGCAGTGGCAACCTGCTGGATGCCTGCTGCGGCCATTATCACGCCGGGCACCCGGCCCCGTGCGCCAGCGCCCTGATGCGTTCACGCTACAGCGCCTATGTGCTGGGCCTGGTGGACTACCTGGTGGCCACCACCCTGCCCGCGCAACAGGCCGGCCTCGACCGCGACGCCATCGCCGCCTGGAGCGCCCAGAGCACCTGGCTCGGCCTGGAAGTCGAAAACTCGGAGGTGTTCGGCGGCCAGCCTGAACATGCCTTTGTGACCTTTACCGCGCGTTGGCACGACAGCACCGGCGAACATAGCCACCGCGAGCAGTCTTCTTTCGTACAGAATGAGGGGCGCTGGTACTTCATCGACCCGACAGTGGAAGTGAAGGCCGGACGCAACGATGCCTGCCTGTGCGGCAGTGGGCAGAAATTCAAGAAGTGTTGTTCCAGCTACCTCTGACCTGCAAGCGCGAGTTTGCTCGCGAAAACCCCGGGGGCACCTTTGTGTGTCAGGCTTAGCGCGTCATCGTTGACGACCTTCGCGAGCAAGCTCGCTCCTACACAGGATGGATAACGCCATGCTTCGGATGTACAGCTTGATGCTGGCGTTGACCCTCGGCCTCACCGGCTGCGCGTCCTGGTTCGAAGACGATGCGCCGCCGCCCCACGTCTCGCTGGTGAAAGTCGAAGTGGTACGGGCCAAGTTGCTCGAGCAGAAATTCAAGCTGTACTTTCGCGTGGACAACCGCGACGACGCCGACCTGACGGTGCGCGGCCTGATCTACAAGGTCAGCCTCGGCGATTTTTTGCTGACCGAAGGTGAGTCCAACGAATGGCTGACCGTGCCGCCCCGGGGCCACGCGTTTTTCAAGGTGTCGGTGCGCACCAACCTCTGGCCGCAGATCCGCGATGTCGTGCAGATGCTGAAAAATCCCGACAAACCCGTGCCTTATCGCCTGGAGGGTGAGCTGAAAACCGGATTATTCATCGGTTATGACGTGCAGGTGAACCACAATGGCGAGATAATCCCCGGCGATTTTATTCCGGAGCGACATCGATGACTCAGCAACCCCATGTCCATGGTCCTGACTGCAACCACGATCATGATCATCACGATCAGCACGATCACGACCACGGTCATGTCCACGGCCCGAACTGCGGCCACGCTCACCAGGAGCCGGTGCGCAACGCGTTGAAGGACGTCGGCCGCAACGATCCTTGCCCGTGCGGCAGCGAGAAGAAATTCAAGAAGTGCCACGGGGCTTGATGCCCTGATCCTGCAGGAACCGACTTGCCGGCGATGGCGTCCCCAACATCGCTGTCGCCGACAAGCCGGCTCCTTCAGGTTGAGTTAGCACGTCAGGGTTTGTGTTGAAACTGCAACACCACCTCAAGCCCCCCGCCGTCCCGATTGCTCAAGCTCAACCGTCCCTCGTGCGCCCGGGCAATGGTGTGCGCAATGCTCAACCCCAGCCCATACCCGCCCGTCTCGGCATTGCGTGAACCCTCCACGCGGTAGAACGGCTCCATCACCTGCTCCAATTGTTCCTGGGGAATCCCCGGCCCTCGGTCGCTGATGATGATCTTCAAACTGTCCGCCTGGTCCTCGACCCGCACCACCACGTCGCGACCATAACGCACCGCGTTTTCCAGCAGGTTCTGCACGCAACGCTTGAGGCTGCGCGCGTACCCCGGCAACGGTTGCCTGGCACGGCCTTCGATGCGCACGCTTTCGCCCACATCCTGCAAGTCCGCCTGCAAGCTTTGCAGCAAGGCATTGATGTCGATGTTCTGCCGTGTCTCGTTGATTTCACCGCTGCTGACAAAATCCAGGGTGCTGGAGACCATGTGCTCCATTTCTTCCAGGTCGCTGCGAAAACGCTCCTGGGTGCGAGGGTCGTCGAGCATCTCGGTACGCAGGCGCAGGCGTGTGATCGGTGAACGCAAGTCGTGGGAAATCGCCGCAAGAAAACGCGTGCGCTCGGCGATGTTGGCAATCAGCCGTTGCTGCATCGCGTTGAAGGCCTGGGCGGCGCGGCGCACTTCGGTGGGGCCATCCTCCGACAGCGGCGGACGCTGGATATCACGGCCCAGGGCTTCGGCGGCCTTGGCCAGCGCATTCAGCGGACGGATGGCCAGGCGCACCGCCACCAGGGCAATCACCACCAGCACCAACACGCGCAACAAATAGATGCGCATCACGTAGTCGAACAGCAGGTCCAGCGGCGAGGTACTGGTCCAGCCCTGCTCTTCACTGGCATCCACCTGCAACCAGCGCCCATCGGGCAGACGCAGGTCGATCAGGAATTGCCCCACCACCGGTTGGGAGCTGAGCAGTGTCGAGAGCCCGGCGCTTTGCCCTTCGCCATCCACCAGGGAAAGGCGCAACAGCACCAGGGTCTGGGCGTAGCCGGTCTTCTGCGACAACACCTTTTTGATCAAGCGCTCGGTAGGCCGGTCGGCATCGTTGAGGGTACTGGGGGTGCTGCTGGCCTGATCGCTCAGGGTCAGGCGGAAGTTCGGCGTATCGAGCATTTTGATCAGCAGGTCCGCCTGCTGCGGATCGCTGTGCACCAGCCGCACCACATCCGCCAGCCGAGTGGCGATCAGCCGCGCAGGGATTTCCAGCACCTGGCCATGCCGCCGGTCATACCAGATGCTGCTGGTCAGGGCCTGGGCCGCGAGCATGCCGCTGACCAGGATCAGCACCAGCCGCCCGAACAGCGAGCGCGGCAGCAGTCTCACGATTCCAGCACCACGTCATCGGCGGTGAGCATGTAACCCTCGTTGCGCACGGTCTTGATCAGCCCCGCCGGCAGTTGCGAGCGCAGGCGACTGACGCACACGTCGATGGAGCGGTCGAACGGCGTGCTGTCCTTGTCGAACACGTGGTTGAGCAAAAAGTCGCGGCTCAACGGGCGGTTGGGGTGCTGCAACAGCAGGCGCAACACGCGGTAATCCGAGTTGCCCAGGCTCACCACCACGCCTTGCGGCGACAGCAACTGTCGCGCCCGCGTGTCGAGCTGCCAGCCGGCGAAGCGAATGCTCGGCGCCTCGTCCAGGCGCGCGCGATCCGGAAAACTCTGCACGCGTCGCAGCACGACCTTGATCCGTACCAGCAACTCACGCGGGTCGAACGGCTTGGGCAGGTAGTCATCGGCGCCGATCTCCAGGCCGACGATGCGGTCGATCAACGAGCCCTTGGCCGTGAGCATCACCACCGGCGTGTTGGAGCTGACCCGCAGTTCGCGACACAGGCTCAGGCCGTCTTCACCCGGCAGCATCAGGTCGAGCACGATCAGGTCAATCACGTTCAGCGCCAGGCGGCGGCGCATTTCCTTGCCGTCGGCGGCGGTGGATACCTGGAAACCGGCGTCGCTCAGGTAGTCGCAGAGCAGTTGGCGGATTTGCGGGTCGTCATCAACGATCAGCAGGTGGTCTTGCTTGGCCATGGGCAGTCGATCCGAAAACTCAAAACGCAGGAGATAGCCGAAAGTTCAGCCAGCAGTGCAGGCAAATGTAATGGAATGTTGTAGGAAACCATAATCACGCATCAGCGATACAAAGCCCCGGTATGGCAGGCGGAATCGCTCTTTAGACTACCGAACCTAAATGAGAGTAATTGTAATTTAGACTCGGATCACTGCCTATGTCATTGCCCACCCCTCACCGTCATACGTTGCACAGTACCCTGGCGCCGATGTTCGGTTTCCTCGCGGCTGGCGGCGTCGCCCCGACCGCCTTGGCCGATACGACAGCCGCCACGACCAGTGGCTCGGTGCTGAGCCTGCCGGAAATCAAGGTCGACGGTGAAGCCACCTCCACCTTCAAAGTGGACCGGGTGACCTCGGCGAAAATTAGCCAGCCGCTGCTGGACGCGCCGCAAAGCGTGACCATCGTG
The DNA here is from genome assembly GCF_029959745.1 of Pseudomonas sp. PS01298. Lineage (NCBI taxonomy): Bacteria > Pseudomonadati > Pseudomonadota > Gammaproteobacteria > Pseudomonadales > Pseudomonadaceae > Pseudomonas > Pseudomonas sp. PS01298. The sequence goes on from NZ_JASCPP010000162.1 coordinate 6,339, forward strand.
CCGCAGCAGGTGCTCAAGGAGCAGAACGCGCAGACCCTGCAGGAAGTGTTGCGCAACGTGCCGGGCATTACCTTCATGTCTGGCGAGGGCAACCTGGGCTGGGGCGATCTGTTCTCGATCCGGGGCTTTTCTTCGGAGCAGAGCCTGACCGTCGACGGCGTGCGCGATGCCGGCATGTCGACCCGTACCGACACCTTCAACCTGCAACAGGCCGAAGTGTTCAAGGGCACCGGCTCCATCGAGTCCGGGGTGTCTGCGGTGGGCGGCAGTGTCAACCTGGTCAGCAAGGAAGCGCACCTGGGCGATGCCAACAAGGTCTCGGCCGGGATTGGCACCGACAGCTATCGCCGGCTCACGGCCGACCTGAACAAGCAACTGAACGACACCACCGCCGTACGCATCAACCTGATGAAGCACTACAACCAGGTGGCCGAGCGCGACGACGTGGACTACGACCGCTGGGGCATCGCCACCTCGTTCGGCTTCGGCCTGGGCACCGACACGCGCCTGTTCATCGACACCTTCTACCAGAAAGACACCAACACCCCGGACGGCGGCGTGCCGATCCAGCGGGGCACCGACGGCGACCGCATGCCCGGGGTGAAACGCTCGAACTGGTACGGCGACTCCAGCCTCTACACCCAGCAAAACAAAACCACCTCGCTGACTGCCCGCCTGGAGCACGACTTCGACTGGAATGAAGCCAACCTGCGCAACCAGACTCGCTGGGAACGCAGCGACAACTTCGCCGTGCTCTCCCCGGCGCGCTTTTTTGCCGCCGACGCGAATGGCAACAAAACCTGCACCGGCACCCGTTGTGCGACTTTGGGCTACACCGGTGTAGGCCCGATCAGCCAAGTGCCAGGTAGCACGGTGAATGCCTACACCGACTACGTGAACAACAGCAACACCGCCTACGGCATCCTGCGCGGCAGCGACTTTGGCTTGTCCAAGCGCTACACCATCCTGGATAACCAGACCGACTTCAGCTTCAAGTTCAATACAGCAAGCCTGCAACACGCGGTGGTCTCGGGCCTCGAGTTCTACCACGAGACCTACGGCGGGCTGAAGCGCAACGCCGAAGTGCCGGCAGGCAACCTGTTCTTCGACATGAGCGAGCCCAGCCACAGCTTCGCCAGCACCTACGTGACCAAGGGTGAAGGCGACCCGCGCTCGGTGATCGACAACGCCGGTATTTACCTGGGTGACACCGTCACCCTCAACGAGCAGTGGCAGGTGCTGGGCTCGCTGCGCTACGACAACTGGCGGGCGCAAACCAGCCAACGCGGCCAATCGACCATCAGCAGCACCGACGGTGCAGTGAGCGGAAGGGTCGGCGCGGTGTACAAGCCGTTGCCCAACGGCAGCGTCTATGTGTCCTACAGCGAAGCAGCGCAACCCTCGGCGTTGGGTGCATCCACCAACAACCAGATCTACGGCGCGGCCAGCACCAGCAACTACAGCCCGGCCAAGTCCAAAACCTACGAGTTGGGCACCAAGTGGGACATTGCCCACGACATGCTTAACGTCACCGCCGCGATTTTCCGCACCGAACTCGACAACGCCTGGGAATACCAGGACGGCGAATCCGCCCCGGTACGCGCCCTCCCCGCCAAGCGCGTGGACGGCGTGGAACTCGGCCTGCAAGGCAATATCACCTCGCGCTGGACCGCCTACACCGGTTTCTCGGCGCTCAAGAGCACCCAGACCAAAGGCATCAACAAGGGCGCCGAAGCCAAGAACGTCCCTGACCTGACCGCCAACCTGTGGACCACCTATGCCGTCACCGACGCCCTGAGCCTGAGCTACGGCGAGCAATACGTCGGCCGGCGCCGCTACACCGACAACAAATACGTCGGCGGCTTGAACAACAACAGCAGCTACGCCAATGGCCCTTCCGGCGTGAATGCGATCTACACCCGCGACCATGAAAAAGCCCCCGGCTACTGGCTCAGCAGCCTGGCCGCGCAATACAAGGTGAACAGGGACACCACAGTCAACCTCAACCTCAACAACGTGTTCAACACGTTCTATTACAGCCAGGTCGGCGCCTCCCTCGATGGCTTCCAGCTCTATGGCATCCCAGGTGCCGGGCGCACCCTCACCGCCAGCGTCGATTATGAATTCTGATCCTCTCTCACCAGGAGCCTCTGCCATGCGCAAACCCCTTCACTTGCTCAAGCTCGGCGTGCTGTTCGGCGCCTTGGTCCTCGGCCATGCCGAAACCGCCGCCGCCCACGAAGTCACCGACGTCCTCGGCCGCAAGGTCGAGGTAAAAGACGACGTCAAACGCGTGGTACTGGGTGAAGGCCGCCTGATTTCGGCGTTTGCCCTGCTCGACAAGGACGCGCCGTTCCAGCGCATCGTCGGCTGGCAGAACGATCTGAAGCTGCTGGACCAACACACCTATAACGCCTATGTGGCGAAATTTCCGACGGTCAAAGACATTCCGTTGATCGGGCAGGCGTCGGAACAAAGCGTCAGCGCTGAAGAAATTCTCTCGCTGAAACCGGACCTGGCGGTGTTCAGCATTTCCGGGCACGGCCCGACCGAACACAGCCCGGTCGCCGATGTATTGGCCAAGGCCGGAATCCCGGTGCTGTTCGTCGACTTTCGCATCAACCCGGTACAAGGCACCCATACCAGCATGAGCGCGCTGGGCCAGGCGTTGGGGCGTGAAGCCCAGGCCAAGGCATTCCTCGCGTTCTATGACCAGCACATCAAGGTGATCAGCGACGCCGTCGCCACCTTGCCGGCCGGCCCGCGCCCGAGTGTGTTCCTCGAACTGCTGGCCGGTGCCTGGCAGGCACCGGGGCACACCACCGGCAAAAGCGGCATGGGTGAAGTGATCAAGCTGGTCGGCGGACGCAACATCGCTGCCGATGTCGTGCCCGGCGCGCTGGGTGATATCAGCGTTGAATATGCGCTGAAGGCTGATCCGGATGTGTACGTGGCCACCGGCAACCACAAACCTGGCCTGATCCTGGGCGCAGGCGTTACCCAGGACGAGGCGCGTGAAGCGTTTGACCGCGTGTTGGCGCGGCCGGAATTCGCCAATCTTCGCGCGATCCGCGAAGGCAATTCCCACGGCCTGTGGCATGACTTCTACAACTCGCCCTACAACCTGCTGGCGATTGAAGCGCTGGCCAAGTGGGTACACCCGCAGCTGTTCGCCACGCTGGACCCGCAGGCGACGATGGCGCAGATCAACCAGCAGTTCCTGGGGATGCCGCTGCAGGGTGCCTATTGGATCAACAGCAAGCCTGCTGTCGAAACGCGGTAAAAACTGTGGGAGCGGGCTTGCTCGCGAAGGCGGTGTATCAGTCGACCTATTCAGTGACTGACACCGCGCATTCGCGAGCAAGCCC
>NZ_JASCPP010000163.1:0-9500 GCF_029959745.1 Pseudomonas sp. PS01298
TGCTCGCGAAGGCAGTGTGTCAGTCGATGCATAAGCTGACTGATCTACTGCATTCGCGAGCAAGCCCGCTCCCACATTTTGATGGCGTTTCTTCCGTTAAATTGGGTTGATCAGTTCACGCGCCGCCTGGCTGTGATCGGCAATCAAGCCTTTGAGGTCCAGGCCTTCAACCTGCCCGTCGATCACACGCCACTGGCCGCCGATCATCACCCGGTCCGCACGGTCCGCACCACACAGCAGCAGGGCGGAAATCGGGTCGTGGCTGCCGGAGAAGCGCAGCTCATCGAGCTTGAACAGCGCCAGGTCGGCCTGTTTGCCAACGGCCAGCTCGCCGATATCCGTGCGCCCCAGCAGCTGCGCCGAACCCTTGGTCGCCCAGCCCAGTACGCCTTCTGGCGTGATCTTCTCGGCGCCATAACGCAGGCGCTGGATGTACAGGGCCTGGCGGGTCTCGAGAATCATGTTCGAGGCATCATTGGAGGCCGAGCCGTCCACGCCCAGGCCGATAGGCGCGCCGGCGGCGAGCAGGTCCAGGGTCGGACAGATGCCCGACGCCAGGCGCATGTTCGAACTCGGGCAGTGGCAGATGCCGGTACCGGCCGCTCCCAGGCGCGCGATTTCATCCGGGTTGAAGTGAATACCATGGGCCAGCCAGGTGCGCGGGCCGAGCCAGCCGACACTGTCGAGGTAGTCCACCGTGCGCAGGCCGAAACGCTGCAGGCAGAAGTCTTCTTCATCGAGGGTTTCCGCCAAGTGGGTGTGCAAGCGCACATCGAGTTGGTCGGCCAGTTCGGCGCTGGCGCGCATGATTTCCGGCGTGACGGAAAACGGCGAGCAGGGCGCCAGGGCAATCTGGATCTGCGCACCGTCGCCCCGCTGGTGGTATTCGCGGATCAGGCGTTGGCTGTCGTCAAGGATCACTTGGCCTTGTTGCACCGTCTGCTGCGGCGGCAGGCCGCCGTCGGCTTCGCCCAGGCTCATGGAGCCACGGGTGAGCATGGCGCGCATGCCCAGTTCGCGCACGCTTTGCACCTGTACATCGATGGCATTTTCCAGGCCGTCGGGGAACAGGTAGTGGTGATCGGCCGCCGTAGTGCAGCCCGAGAGCAGCAGCTCGGCGAGTGCAACTTTAGTGGCCAGCGCGAGTTTTTCCGGGGTAAGCCGTGCCCATACCGGGTACAGGGTTTTCAACCAGGGAAACAGCGGCTGGTTGACCACCGGCGCCCAGGCGCGAGTCAGGGTCTGGTAGAAATGGTGGTGGGTGTTGATCAGCCCCGGGAGGATTACGTGTTCGCGCGCGTCGAACACCTGCGCGCAGGGTTGTGCGGGGGCTTGGCCCAGGGGCAGCACCTCAGTGATCACACCGTCTTGCAGCACCAGGCCGCCACGGGCGTCGAGGCCGTTGGCAGTGAAAATCGCGAGGGGGTTTTTTAACCAGATACGGGTCGCAGGCATTGGCCGGCTCCTCTGAATGATGGGTTCAGGTTTGCCAGCTCAGTGTTGCCCTGTCTGCTGATCCAGGGTCGCCGGTGAGGGCGAGGTGCAGAGTCTACTTGTAGTCTATGTTCGGGTCTATCTGTAGGAGCATGCTGCTTTTGAGACCATCACCGGCAAACGCTCCCACAGTGGAGTGGCGTTACCAGGCGATGGTGTCGCCCTTGTAGTCGATGAAGTGATGGCCGCCCTTGCCGGTGTAGGCGTTCACCTGGTCCACCAGGCCGCGCACGCTGGTGTCGACATCGATATGCGCGTTTTCGCCGCCCATGTCGGTCTTCACCCAGCCCGGATGCAGCGACAGCACGGTGAGCTTGTGGTCACCGAGTTGCGTGATAAAGCTGTTGGTCATCGAGTTGAGCGCGGCCTTGCTCGCCTTGTACAGCGCCAGGTCCGAGCCATCGGGGATGGTCACGCTGCCCAGCACCGAACTCATGAACGCCAGCACACCGCTGTCCTTGCGGATCTGCCCGACAAAGCGCTGGGCCAGGTTGATCGGCGCCACGGCGTTGGTGAAGAACAGCTGGCCGACTTCCGCCAGGGTGGCATGACCAGGCTCCTGATTGGCGGGGCCCTTGACGCCAGCGTTGACGAACAGCAGGTCGAAGGTGCGGTCCTTGAGGCGCTGGTTCAGGGCGATCACGGCTTGTTGGTCGTCCATGTCGAGCTTCTCGATCTGCACCGGGCCGACGGCTTTGAGGGCATCGGCCTTGTTCGGATCACGCACGGTGGCGGTCACGTCCCAGCCATCCTTGAGCAATTGCTTGACCAGGCCAAGGCCCAGCCCGCGCGAGGCGCCGATGATCAGTGCGGTTTTTGGCGTAGACATGAAGGGCTTCCTTTGAAATCGCGGTTCAGGGAATTCAGTGCACAACAGTAGCAGTTTCAGCGTTGCAGCAGGATACGTCCTCGGCTCAAGTCGGCGAGCTGGGTTTGCAGGGTGTCGATCTGGGTTTCGCCCAGGGCCAGTTGCAGCTCCACGCCGTTGGCGGTGAAGTTTTCCTCGACGACGAGCCCGCCGAGTTCGGCGACGCGCAGCTTGACCAGGTTCAGTTCGGAGAAGCTGCAGGCGCAATTCAGCGGCACGCGGCTGATCAGCTCGATGCGCTCGGCGGCCTGCAGGCATTTATTCGCGCCGCCGCCATAGGCGCGCGCGAGGCCGCCGGTGCCCAGTTGGATGCCGCCGTACCAGCGGATCACCAGCACGGCGACCTGATCGAATCCTTGTGCTTCGATGGCCGCAAGGATCGGCCGCCCAGCGGTGCCGCCAGGTTCACCGTCGTCATTGCTGCGGTATTGATCGGCGAGTTTCCAGGCCCAGCAGTTGTGCGTGGCGTTCAAGTCACTGTGTTGCTCGAAAAACGCCTGGGCGTCCTGCGGGCTGGTGATCGGTGCGGCGAGGGTGATAAAGCGGCTTTTGCGAATTTCTTCGCGAAACTCGCAAAGGCCGGTAAGCGTGAAAGGCATAAGTCGCGTCTTCAGGGGGCCGGCTTGACGCCACAGCCTTTGAGAATGATGTGGATCAGGTTGGTCCCGGCGTCTTCCATGTCTTGCTTGGTCAGCTTGGTGCGCCCGGTGACACGGCAGATCTGGGTGGCGAAGTCGGCGTAATGCTGGGTGCTGCCCCACAACAGGAAGATCAGGTGCACCGGGTCGACCGGGTCCATCTTGCCGGCATCCATCCAGGCCTGGAACACCGCCGCCCGGCCGCTGAACCAGGCGCGGTAGTCCTGGCTGAAATATTCGGTCAGGCATTCGCCGCCGCTGATGATCTCCATCGCGAAGATCCGCGAGGCCTGGGGTTGGCGCCGCGAGAATTCCATCTTGGTGCGAATGTAGCGGGTGAGGGCTACAGCCGGGTCGTCATCGGCGGTCAGGGCGTTGAAGGTACTGTCCCACAACTCCAGGATATTGCTGAGCACCGCGATATACAGGCCCAGTTTATTGGTGAAGTAGTAATGCAGGTTGGCCTTGGGCAGCCCGGCGCTCGCGGCAATCGTATTCATGCTGGTGCCTTTGTAGCCATGGCGCGCGAACTCATCTTCAGCAGCCTGGAGAATCGCTTGTTCGTTCTTTTGCCGAATGCGGCTGGCGGGTTTACCGGCGGGGTTGCTGTGGGCAGGAACTTCGAGGCTCATGGAGGTTTCCGTGCTGATCGATGATGGCGACGTGTGCACAGATAACCCACCCTCAAGCCTCAGACAAGTCCCGATGCAATAAAACCGTCAAAGCGGTTCCAGGCTGTCGCTTTCCGACGCGCGGTTTGCGGCAACCGAGGTCGCTTTGGTTTCCGGCAGTAATAGGCACAACACAATCGCCGTCAGCCCGCCGCTGGTGATGGCCGAGTCGAACAGGTTCTGCACCAGGACGGGCATCAAGTGCAGCAGGTTGGGTTGGGCGGCAATGCCCAGGCCGACGCCGAATGACGTGGCGATGATCAGCATGCTGCGCCGGTCCAGCGGCGCCTGGGCCAGGATGCGCACGCCGGCGGCGGCCACGCTGCCGAACATCACCAGGGTCGCACCGCCCAGCACCGGCTTGGGGATCTGCTGCAGCACCGCGCCAATCAACGGGAACAGGCCCAGGGCGAACAGCACCACGCCGATGTACAGCCCGACGTAACGGCTGGCCACGCCGGTGAGTTGGATCACGCCGTTGTTCTGCGCAAAGGTGGTGTTGGGGAAGGCGCTGAAGGTGGCGGCGATCATGCAGCTGACGCCATCGCCGAGCACGCCGCCTTTAAGCCGGCTTATATAAGCAGGGCCGCTGATGGGTTGACGGGCGATCATGCAGTTGGCCGTGAGGTCGCCCACGGTTTCGATACTGCTGATCAGATAAATCAGCGCGATTGGCAGGAATGCGCTCCAGTCGAAGTTGAAGCCGAAGCGAAACGGTATCGGCAGGCTGACCAGAGGCAAATCGGGCAGGGCGTGTGGCACCAGCTTGCCACTGAACCATGCCGCCAGGCTGCCGAGGGCCAACCCGATAATGATGGCCGAGAGGCGCACCCACGGCGTGTTGGAGCGATTGAGCAGGATGATCGTCAGTACCACGAACAGGCCCAGCGCCAGGTTGGTCGGGGCGCCGAAGTCCGGGGCATTGAAGCCGCCGCCCAAATCCGTGATGCCGACCTTGATCAGGCTGATGCCGATCAGCGTGATGACAATCCCGGTGACCAACGGGGTGATGACCCGGCGCAACTGGCCGATGAAACGACTCAACACGATCTGTACCGCCGCGCCGAAAAAGCACACACCAAAGATCATCGCCAGGATGTCTTCCGGGCTGCCGCCACGTTGCTTGACCAGGAACCCTGCGGACAACACTGCGCCGAGAAACGCAAAGCTGGTGCCCTGCAGGCAGATCATCCCGGCGCCAATGCCGAATGGCCTGCGGGCCTGGATGAAGGTTCCTACGCCGGACACCATCAAAGCCATGCTGATCAGGTAGGGCAAGTGGGCGGTAAGGCCCAGCGTGGACCCGATGATCAGCGGCGGGGTGATGATGCCGACGAAAGCGGCCAACACATGTTGCAAGGCGGCCAGCAGGGAGGGCAGCGGTTTCGGTCGGTCATTCAGGCCGTAGATCAGGTCACTGGGGCTGGTGGATTCTGGTGGCATGGCGGGCAACTCGAGGCGGACGGTTCAAGGTCCTCGTACCCTTGCAAAAAACTGTCCAACTGCTCAGCTTTTTGCGCAGGCCCCGAGTTAGCGCGTTGCTGCCAGGCGTTCCAGGAAACTTTCCAGCACCAAATGAGGGCGACGTCCCTTGCGCGTGACCGATGCGAGGCTCAAATCGTAAAAACGTGTAGTCGGTTTCAGCGCGCGCAGTCGGCCTTGTTGCACCCACAGGCTGGCGTAGTGGTCGGGCAGGTAGCCGATGTAGCGACCGGTCAGAATCAGGAACGCCATGCCCTCGCGGTCGGAGGCGCTGGCGGTGCAGTTGAGCGCCTGGTAATGAGCCTGGATCTCGGCGGGCAGGCGGAAGGTGGGGGCGATGGCGTCCTGGGTGTCGATGCGCGCGTCGTCCAGTTGCTTGTCATCGGCATAGAACAGCGGGTGGCCGACGGCGCAGTAGAGCAACGAGCGTTCACTGTACAACGGCTGGTATTCGAGGCCGGAAAGGGCGCTGGCCTGGGGCACCACGCCGACGTGCAGGCGGCCGTCGAGTACCCCTTGTTCCACTTCATTGGGCGCGATCATGCGGATCTGGATCTGCACGTCCGGACCGCGTTCCTTCAACTGCGCCAACGCGTGCGTGATGCGCATGTGGGGCAGGGTGACCAGGTTGTCGGTCAGGCCGATGATCAACTCACCGCGCAGGTGCTGGTGCAGGCCGTTGACCTCGGTACGAAAGCTTTCCAGGGCACTTAATAGCTGCAGCGCCGATTGGTAGACCTCGCGGCCCTCTTCGGTAAGGGAAAAACCGGCGCGGCCGCGCTGACAGAGTCTTAATCCGAGCCGCTGCTCCAGGTCGCTCATCTGCTGGCTGATCGCGGAGCGGCCGATACCGAGCACGGTCTCCGCCGCCGAAAAGCCGCCGCACTCGACCACGCTGCGAAAGATGCGCAGCAGGCGAATATCGAAGTCGCTGACTTGGGCCAGAGGATCGGGTCGACGGCTGCTCATAGTTTAGTAAAGGCCTGACTGAAGGTTAGAAGAGTTGGATTTCACCGACTTTATCCCCGTGGCAATTTAGCTGCAACAACGCTTTTCAATCCCGACGCTGCCTTTTGCCCTGCGAGGTTTTGCTGATGAACATGCCCGAAAACGCCCCTTCGTCCCTGGCCAGCCAACTGAAGTTGGATGCGCACTGGATGCCCTACACGGCCAACCGTAACTTCCAGCGTGACCCACGGCTGATCGTCGCCGCCGAAGGCAGTTGGCTGACGGATGACAAGGGCCGCAAGGTCTACGATTCGCTGTCGGGCCTGTGGACCTGTGGCGCCGGGCACACCCGCAAGGAAATCCAGGAAGCCGTCGCCAAGCAGTTGGGCACCTTGGACTACTCCCCGGGCTTCCAATACGGTCATCCGTTGTCTTTCCAACTGGCAGAAAAGATCACCGATCTGACCCCGGGCAACCTCAACCACGTGTTCTTCACCGACTCCGGTTCCGAGTGCGCCGACACGGCGGTGAAGATGGTGCGTGCCTACTGGCGCCTGAAGGGCCAGGCCACCAAGACCAAGATGATCGGCCGCGCCCGTGGTTACCACGGGGTGAATATTGCCGGTACCAGCCTGGGCGGCGTCAACGGCAACCGTAAACTGTTTGGCCAGGGCTTGATGGATGTTGACCATCTGCCGCACACCTTGCTGGCGAGCAATGCGTTCTCGCGTGGTATGCCTGAGCAGGGCGGGATTGCCTTGGCCGATGAGCTGCTCAAACTGATCGAGTTGCATGACGCGTCGAACATCGCCGCCGTGTTTGTCGAGCCGATGGCCGGTTCCGCCGGCGTGCTGGTACCGCCACAGGGCTACCTCAAGCGTCTGCGTGAGATTTGCGACCAGCACAACATCCTGTTGGTGTTCGACGAAGTGATCACCGGTTTCGGCCGTACCGGCTCGATGTTCGGCGCCGACAGCTTCGGTGTGACCCCGGACCTGATGTGCATCGCCAAGCAAGTCACCAACGGCGCGATCCCGATGGGCGCGGTGATTGCCAGCAGCGAGATCTATCAGACTTTCATGAACCAGGCGACGCCTGAGTACGCGGTGGAATTCCCTCACGGCTACACCTACTCGGCGCACCCGGTAGCCTGCGCTGCCGGCCTTGCGGCATTGGACCTGCTGCAGAAGGAAAACCTGGTGCAGAGCGTAGCCGAAGTCGCCCCGCACTTTGAGAATGCGCTGCACGGCTTGAAGGGCAGCAAGAACGTGATCGACATCCGTAACTATGGCCTGGCCGGTGCGATCCAGATTGCCCCGCGTGACGGTGATGCGATCGTGCGTCCATTCGAGGCCGGCATGGCGTTGTGGAAGGCCGGTTTCTACGTGCGCTTTGGCGGTGACACCCTGCAGTTCGGGCCCACCTTCAACAGCAAGCCGCAGGACCTGGATCGTCTGTTCGATGCGGTCGGCGAAGTGCTGAACAAGATCGACTGATTTCTCCTTCTATATAGAACAACTTTTCAGGAGCCCTGCATGAGCCTTATCCAGCATTTGATCAACGGTGAGTTGGTCAACGACAGCGGTCGAAGTGCCGACGTCTACAACCCATCCACCGGCCAGGTCATTCACCAGGTGCCGTTGGCCAGCCGTGAAACCATTCAACAGGCGATCGACTCGGCCAAGGCAGCGTTTCCAGCCTGGCGTAATACCCCGCCGGCCAAGCGCGCCCAGGTGATGTTCCGTTTCAAGCAATTGCTGGAGCAGAACGAAGCACGCATTTCGCAGTTGATCAGTGAAGAGCACGGCAAGACGCTGGAAGATGCTGCCGGTGAGCTCAAGCGCGGAATCGAGAACGTTGAGTACGCGTGCTCGGCGCCGGAAATTCTCAAGGGTGAGTACAGCCGCAACGTCGGGCCGAACATTGATGCGTGGTCGGACTTCCAGCCGTTGGGTGTGGTGGCTGGCATCACCCCGTTCAACTTCCCGGCGATGGTGCCGCTGTGGATGTACCCACTGGCGATCGTCTGCGGTAACTGTTTCATCCTCAAGCCGTCCGAGCGCGACCCGAGTTCGACGCTGCTGATTGCACAACTGCTGCAGGAAGCCGGTTTGCCCAAGGGCGTGCTGAGCGTGGTGCACGGCGACAAGGGCGCGGTGGATGCGTTGATCGAGGCACCGGAAGTCAAGGCGCTGAGCTTTGTCGGTTCGACGCCGATTGCCGAATACATCTATGCCGAGGCGACCAAGCGCGGCAAGCGCGTCCAAGCACTGGGCGGCGCGAAGAACCATGCGGTATTGATGCCGGACGCGGACCTGGATAACGCGGTCAGCGCGTTGATGGGCGCGGCCTATGGTTCCTGTGGCGAGCGTTGCATGGCGATCTCGGTGGCGGTGTGCGTGGGTGATCAGGTGGCGGATGCGTTGATCGCCAAGCTGGTACCGCAGGTCAAGGCGCTGAAGATTGGTGCGGGCACATCCTGCGGCCTGGATATGGGGCCGTTGGTGACGGGGCAGGCACGGGATAAAGTTAGTGGCTATATAGAAGACGGCGTGGCGTCGGGCGCTGAGCTGGTGGTCGACGGGCGTGGTTTGAGTGTTGCCGGGCATGAAGAGGGCTTCTTCCTGGGCGGTAGCCTGTTCGACCGCGTGACGCCTGAGATGCGTATCTATAAGGAAGAGATCTTCGGGCCGGTGCTGTGCGTGGTCCGGGTGAGCAGCCTGGAAGCGGCGATGCAACTGATCAACGATCACGAATACGGTAATGGCACGTGCATCTTCACCCGTGACGGTGAAGCGGCCCGGCTGTTCTGTGACGAGATTGAAGTGGGCATGGTCGGTGTGAACGTTCCATTGCCGGTGCCGGTCGCGTATCACAGCTTTGGTGGCTGGAAGCGTTCGCTGTTTGGCGACTTGCATGCCTATGGGCCGGATGGCGTGCGCTTCTATACCCGTCGCAAGGCGATTACCCAGCGTTGGCCGCAGCGCGCCAGTCATGAAGCGTCGCAGTTTGCCTTCCCGAGCCTGTAAGGCTGGGTAACTAGAAAGCCGGCCCCTTGGGGCCGGCTTTCGCGTTTTTGGGGGCTTTTTGACCGATATGACAGAAATGTGAAAAAAGGTGTTGACGGCAGATTCTGGAAGTCTATAATTCGCCCCACTTCCGGCGCAGTCGAAACGGAAAACTCCTTGGTAAACAAAGAGTTATGCGAGATTCGACAGCGACTTGCTTCAGTTCATCGAAGCCCAGAAAGAGTTGGTAGAGCAGGGTTGGTTGGCTCTATTAACGTTTCGATCCTCTCGGTCGAAAGCGGAGAAAAAGAGGTGTTGACAGCAGCGTGTAACGCTGTAGAATTCGCCTCCCGCTAACGAGAGATCGGAAGCGCAAGTGGTTGAAGTTGTT
>NZ_JASCPP010000164.1:0-9460 GCF_029959745.1 Pseudomonas sp. PS01298
GCTCGCGAAGGCGGTGGGTCAGTCAGCACATCTGACACTGATACACCGCCTTCGCGAGCAAGCCCGCTCCCACAGTTGATCGCATTCAGTCTCAAGTTCCTTGATCTGCCGAGGCCTGCATGTCTTTCGATCTCGCCGCGCGCCTCGCTGCCCGCCGTGCCGAACACCTTTATCGCCAACGCCCCTTGCTCGGCAGCCCCCAAGGCCCGGAAGTGGTGGTGGATGGCCAGCCGTTGCTGGCTTTCTGTAACAACGATTACCTCGGCCTGGCCAATCACCCGCAAGTGATCGAAGCCTGGCGCGCCGGTGCGTCCCGCTGGGGCGTGGGCGGCGGCGCTTCGCACCTGGTGGTCGGGCACGCCACGCCGCACCATGAGCTGGAAGAAGCGTTGGCCGACCTCACCGGGCGTCCACGCGCCTTGCTGTTCACCACCGGCTACATGGCCAACCTTGGCGCCGTCACGGCGCTGGTCGGGCAGGGCGATACGGTGTTGGAAGATCGCCTCAACCACGCCTCCTTGCTGGATGCCGGGCTACTGTCCGGGGCGCGTTTCAATCGCTACCTGCACAACGACCCCGCCAGCCTGGCCAAGCGCCTGGAGAAAGCCACCGGCAATACCCTGGTGGTCACCGATGGCGTGTTCAGCATGGACGGCGACCTCGCCGACTTGCCGGCACTGGCCCGTGAAGCCCGGGCCAAGGGCGCCTGGCTGATGGTGGATGACGCGCACGGCTTCGGCCCTCTGGGCGCCAATGGGGGCGGGATTGTCGAGCATTTCGGCTTGAGCCAGGAGGACGTGGCGGTGTTGGTCGGCACCCTCGGCAAAGCGTTCGGCACCGCCGGCGCGTTTGTCGCCGGCAGTGAGGAGCTGATCGAAAGCCTGATCCAATTCGCCCGGCCCTACATCTACACCACCAGCCAGCCGCCGGCGCTCGCCTGCGCCACGCTGAAAAGCCTGGAGTTGCTGCGCACCGAGCATTGGCGCCGCGAGCACCTCAATGGCCTGATTCGCCAGTTCCGCCAGGGCGCCGAGCAGCTTGGCCTGGACTTGATGGACAGCTTTACGCCGATCCAGCCCATCCTGATTGGCGACAGCGCCAAGGCTGTGCGCCTGTCCCAGCGGCTGCGCGAGCGCGGGCTGATGGTTACCGCGATCCGTCCGCCCACCGTGCCGGCCGGCAGTGCACGTTTACGCGTGACCTTGACGGCAGCCCACAGCGCAGCGCAGGTGCAGCTATTGTTAGACGCGTTGGAAGCGTGTTTTCGCTTGGAGTCCGACCATGCGTGATCGACTGATATTGCTGCCCGGCTGGGGCCTTGGCGTATCACCGCTGGAACCCCTGGCCGCCGCCCTGCAGGGGATTGATGCGCACCTGCGGGTGCAGATCGAGCCCTTGCCGCTGCTGGCTTCCAGCGACGTGGATGAGTGGCTCGACGAACTCGACGCCACGCTGCCGGACAACGCCTGGCTGGGCGGCTGGTCCCTGGGCGGCATGCTCGCCTCTGAGCTGGCGGCGCGCCGCGGCGAGCGCTGCTGCGGCCTGCTGACGTTGGCGAGCAACCCGTGTTTTGTCGCCCATGACGGCTGGCCCAGCGCGATGCCCGCCGAGACCTTCGATGCGTTTCTCGCCGGTTGCCATGCCGACTCACAGGTGACCCTCAAACGCTTCGGCCTGCTGTGCGCCAAGGGGGCCGAAGACCCGCGCGGGCTGGCGCGCCTGCTGGTCAGCGGGGCTCCGACTACGCCGCCCAGCGCATTGATGAGCGGCCTGGAGTTGCTCGCCCAACTGGACACCCGTGAAGCCTTGCTGGCCTATCGCGGCCCGCAGTTGCACCTGTTTGCCGGGTTGGACGAACTGGTCCCCGCCGAGGCCGCCAGCCACTTGCTGGCCCTGCTGCCCGATGTTGAAATCGGCCTGATTGAACAGGCCGGTCACGCTTTTCTTCTGGAAGACCCCCACGGTGTGGCGGGGGCCATCCAGGCTTTTTTGCATGAGTGCGTCGATGACTGATCTATCCCAGCCTTCCTTGCCCGGCGCGTTGCCGGACAAGCGCCAGGTGGCGGCTTCCTTTTCCCGCGCGGCGGCCAGTTATGACAGTGTCGCCGAGTTGCAGCGCGCGGTAGGGCATGCGCTGCTGGCACGCCTGCCGACGGCTATCGCGCCAGATCGTTGGCTGGACATGGGCTGTGGCACCGGCTATTTCAGCCGCGCGCTGGCGGGGTTATTGCCAGCCAGCCAGGGCGTGGCCCTGGATATCGCCGAAGGCATGCTCAACCACGCGCGTCCACTGGGCGGGGCCGAGCATTTCATCGCCGGTGATGCCGAGCGCCTGCCGTTGAAAGACGAGAGTTGTGGGCTGATCTTCTCCAGCCTGGCGGTGCAATGGTGTGCGGACTTCGACGCCGTACTCAGCGAAGCCTGGCGCGTGCTGCAGCCCGGCGGTGTGTTGGCGTTTGCGAGCTTGTGCGTGGGCACCCTGGGTGAGCTGCGCGACAGCTGGCGCGCCGTCGACGGGCTGGTTCACGTCAATCGCTTCCGCACGTTCGAGGCGTATCAGCAGTTGTGCGCCGCCAGCGGCTTGCGCGTGGTGAGCCTGGAGCGTCGTCCGCATGTGCTGCATTACCCGGATGTGCGCAGCCTCACCCACGAATTGAAGGCATTGGGCGCGCATAACCTCAACCCGGGTCGCCCGGGAGGGTTGACGGGGCGCGCGCGGATTGTTGCACTGGTGAACGCTTACGAGCAGTTCCGCCAGGCCCAGGGCCTGCCGGCGACTTACCAAGTGGTGTATGCCGTACTGGAGAAACCTCTATGAGCGCCGCCTACTTCATCACCGGCACCGACACCGATGTCGGCAAGAC
Source organism: Pseudomonas sp. PS01298 (assembly GCF_029959745.1). Classification (NCBI taxonomy): domain Bacteria; kingdom Pseudomonadati; phylum Pseudomonadota; class Gammaproteobacteria; order Pseudomonadales; family Pseudomonadaceae; genus Pseudomonas; species Pseudomonas sp. PS01298. The sequence goes on from NZ_JASCPP010000164.1 coordinate 2,865, forward strand.
CACCGTCGCCGCCGGCCTGTTGCACGCCGCACGCCAGCTCGGCAAAAGCACCGCCGCCGGAAAGCCGGTGGCCTCCGGTTGCCAGGTCACGCCCAAAGGCTTGCGCAACGCGGACGCGCTGGCGCTGCTGGCCGAATGTTCATTGCCGCTGAGTTATGCCGAGGTCAACCCGGTGGCGTTCGAGCCTGCCATCGCCCCGCACCTGGCCGCGCGCGAGGCGGGGGTGGCGTTGACCGTGCAATCGCTGTTGAAGCCCATGCAGCAGATCCTGGCGCGGCAAGCGGATTTCACCTTGATCGAAGGCGCAGGCGGCTGGCGCGTACCGTTGGCCGACCAGGACAACCTGTCGGACCTGGCGATGGCGCTCAAGCTGCCGGTGATTCTGGTCGTCGGCGTGCGCCTGGGCTGTATCAGCCATGCCTTGCTCACCGCCGAAGCCATCGCGCGGGACGGTTTGCCGCTGGCGGGTTGGGTGGCGAACATCATCGATCCCAAGACCTCTCGTCTGGAAGAAAACCTTGCCACCCTGGCCGAACGCTTGCCCGCACCGTGCCTGGGCCGCGTGCCGAAACTCAAGCACGCCAGCGCCGAAGCCGTGGCGCAGCACCTGCAGTTGGACCTGCTTGACTGATTTTGGCTATCGACAAGGCATTATGCCATTAGTGTTTTTGACGGGCGTTTTGCCGGGTTCTCTGCTTCAATCAGCGTTCACGATTCTCTAAAGGCAGGCTTACGCCATGGAAATCTCTGGAAGCAGCGCGTTTTACTCGGGCCTGAGCAGCATTCAGACCGGGCAGAGCCGTGTCGACCAGGCCGCCGGCAAAATTGCCAGCGCCGCGACTACCCAACCGTCGGATGCGCAGATCGATCGTCTTCGCGCCAACGACCGGGCCCAGCCTTCCAACTCGGCCAGCAATATGGTCGAAATGGCCGAAGGCAAGTTTCAAGTGGAGCTGGGCGCCAAAGTCGCCAAGGCTTCGGATGAAATGCTCGGCACGCTGATCGACACCTACGCCTGATCCCCTCTTTCCAGGTAGGCCGGTTCTTCTGTGGGAGCTGGCTTGCCTGCGATACCTCTACTCGGTCCCCTTGATACACCGCGGCGCCTGTAAAGCAGGCAAGCCAGCTCCTGCGGTTCTGTTTCTCTCCTGAGCGCCTTGTGGCATCCCGCCGCAGGCCTTGCCGTGCCTGGCATTGATGCGCGTCATGACAAACGGCGTCGGGACGATGCTTGACAACCCCAGGTCGTAAACGTATGTTTCAAACACCTGTTTGACCGCCACAACAAATCCATGCGGTTGTTCATTCCAGATTCATCAGCAGAGGTTTATCGCTATGCCTGACTACAAGGCCCCCTTGCGTGATATTCGCTTCGTTCGTGACGAACTGCTCGGTTATGAAGCGCACTATCAGAGCCTGCCGGCTTGCCAGGACGCTACCCCGGACATGGTTGACGCCATCCTCGAAGAAGGCGCCAAGTTCTGTGAGCAAGTGCTGGCACCGTTGAACCGCGTGGGCGACATCGAAGGGTGTACCTGGAGCGAGTCAGGCGTTAAGACCCCTACCGGTTTCAAAGAAGCCTACAAACAGTTCGTCGAAGGCGGCTGGCCAAGCCTGGCCCACGATGTCGAGCACGGCGGCCAAGGCCTGCCGGAATCCCTGGGCCTGGCGGTCAGTGAAATGGTTGGCGCGGCCAACTGGTCGTGGGGCATGTACCCGGGCCTGTCCCACGGTGCGATGAACACTATTTCCGAGCACGGCACCCCCGAGCAGCAAACCGCTTACCTGACCAAGCTGGTGTCGGGCGAATGGACCGGCACCATGTGCCTGACCGAGCCACACTGCGGCACCGACCTGGGCATGCTGCGCACCAAGGCTGAGCCTCAGGCCGATGGTTCCTACAAAGTGTCCGGCACCAAGATCTTCATCTCGGCCGGTGAACACGACATGGCCGACAACATCGTCCACATCGTGCTGGCCCGCCTGCCGGATGCACCGGCGGGTACCAAAGGTATCTCGTTGTTCATCGTGCCCAAGTTCCTGCCTAACGCAGACGGCTCGATCGGTGCGCGCAACGCAGTGACCTGTGGCTCCCTGGAACACAAGATGGGCATCCACGGCAACGCCACCTGCGTGATGAACTTCGACGCGGCCACCGGTTTCCTGATCGGCCCGGCGAACAAAGGCCTGAACTGCATGTTCACCTTTATGAACACCGCTCGCCTGGGTACCGCGCTGCAAGGCCTGTCCCACGCCGAGATCGGCTTCCAGGGCGGCCTGAAGTACGCTCGCGACCGCCTGCAAATGCGTTCGCTGACCGGCCCGAAAGCCCCGGACAAAGCCGCTGACCCGATCATCGTGCACCCTGACGTGCGCCGCATGCTGCTGACCATGAAAGCCTTCGCCGAAGGTAACCGTGCGATGGTGTACTTCACCGCCAAGCAAGTGGACATCGTCAAGTACGGCACCGACGAAGACGCCAAGAAACAGGCTGATGGCTTGTTGGCCTTCATGACTCCGATCGCCAAGGCGTTCATGACCGAAGTCGGTTTTGAATCGGCCAACCACGGCGTGCAGATCTACGGCGGCCACGGCTTCATCGCCGAGTGGGGCATGGAGCAGAACGTTCGCGACAGCCGCATCTCGATGTTGTACGAAGGCACCACCGGCATCCAGGCGCTGGACCTGCTCGGCCGTAAAGTGCTGATGACCCAGGGCGAAGCGCTCAAGGGCTTCACCAAGATCGTGCACAAGTTCTGCCAGGCCAACGAAGGCAACGAGGCCGTCAAGGAATTCGTTGCGCCGCTGGCCGCGCTGAACAAAGAGTGGGGCGAGTTGACCATGAAGGTCGGCATGGCCGCGATGAAAGACCGTGAAGAAGTCGGTGCGGCGTCGGTGGATTACCTGATGTACTCGGGTTACGCCTGCCTGGCCTACTTCTGGGCCGACATGGCCCGCCTGGCCGCCGAGAAACTGGCTGCCGGCACCACCGAAGAGGCGTTCTACACCGCCAAGCTGCAAACTGCGCGCTTCTACTTCCAGCGCATCCTGCCACGGACTCGTACCCACGTGGCCACCATGCTGTCGGGCGCCAACAACCTGATGGACATGAAAGAAGAGGACTTCGGCCTGGCTTACTAAGCCTTACCGGGTTGCCTGAACAAACCGCCGCGCCCTTTGAGGCGCGGCGGTTTTTTTATGCGTGAGAAAAAACCGCAGTAATGCGCTCAGGGATTGCCGCAGGCTGCCGTTAAAGTGATGGCAATGTGATACATGTCACACAGGTTGTGCTTAACTGTCTGCGTGAAGGCACAGTGCCATTACTTCTTTGCGGGTCGGAGCTTTACCCTTGTCACGCGTGTCCGCTGTACGTTTCAGTCATTTTCTCCCTTCGTTGCTGCTCTTGCTGGCCGGGCTCTCGGCTGCGTACGTCAAGGATCTCAACGTCTTCTTCACCTCGCTGTTCAACGTGATGCCGACCCTGGTGCTGTTGCTCGGAGGTTCGTACTGCGCGGTGTATCGCCGCCAACGTGAACTGTTCTTGATGATCACGGTGTACATCGCCTATTTCCTGCTCGACACCCAGACCGACTTCTACCGTGACAATGGGCGCGTGCGCGAAGACGCCGCCGTGGTGTTTCACTTGTGTTGCCTGTTGTTGCCTCTGCTTTTCAGCATCTACGCGCTCTGGCAGGAGAAGACCCACCTGTTCCGTGACTTCGTCGCCCGTGGCGCGGTGCTGCTGGCGGTCGGCAGCGTGGCATTGGCGCTGGAGCAAAGTTATCCCCAGGCGGTGCTGAACTGGCTGGCAGAGATTCGCTGGCCGGCGCTGCATGGCACCTGGATGAGCCTGATCCAGCTGTCGTACCCGATGTTCCTGATCGGCTTCCTGACCCTCGCCGCCCAGTACTGGTACCAGCCGCGCCCGCTGCACGCGGCGCAACTGGTGGGGTTGCTGGGGTTGTTCTGGATGCTGCCGCAAACCTTCATCCTGCCGTTTACCCTGAACATCATGTGCAGCCAGGTGATGCTGATGATCGCCGCCGGCGTGGCCCACGAGGCGTATCAAATGGCCTTCCGCGACGAGCTGACCGGCTTGCCGGGGCGCCGAGCGCTGAATGAGCGCATGCAGCGCTTGGGGCGCAACTACGTGCTGGCGATGAGCGATGTCGACCACTTCAAGCGCTTCAACGACACCCACGGCCATGACGTAGGCGACCAGGTGCTGCGCCTGGTGGCGAGCAAACTGTCCAAGGTCAACGGCGGTGGGCGTGCCTATCGCTATGGCGGTGAGGAATTCGCCGTGGTGTTCGCCGGCAAGACCCTGGATGAGTGCATGCCGCACCTGGAAGAGATTCGCGAGATCATCGCCGACTACGACATCAAGCTGCGCAACTCGGACCGTCCCCAGGACGATCATCAGGGCCGTCAGCGCCGTGCCGGCAGCGGCGCATCGAGTGTGTCAGTGACCATCAGCATCGGCGTGGCCGAGCGCCAGGTGGAGCAGCGCACCCCCGAAGAGGTGCTCAAGACCGCCGACCAGGCGCTGTACGCCGCCAAGGGCGCCGGGCGTAACTGTGTGGTGGCGGCCGGGCAAACCCGGCGTGGCGCCGTGCGCACGGAGAGTGCTGCCGGTTGAGTGATGGCGCTGTATTCAGCGGTTCTACAGTGATTGTCCGGGGCGCCGGCCGGCAGTAGGTTAAAACCATCTGCTGCCGGAGACATTGCCATGCCTGAGTACAAAGCTCCTCTGCGCGACATGCGCTTTCTGATCGACAACGTGTTTGATTTCCACGGCCACTACGCGGCCTTGGGCGCGACGGATGCCAGCCCGGACATGGTCAGTGCCATCCTCGAAGAAGGCGCCAGATTCTGCGAGAACGTGCTCGCACCGCTCAACCGCAGCGGTGATGAAGAAGGCTGCCATTTCGATAATGGCGTGGTCACCACGCCCAAGGGCTTCAAGCAGGCCTTCGCCCAGTATGTGGAGGGCGGCTGGCACGGCGTGGCGGCGGATCCGGCCTACGGTGGCCAGGGCCTGCCGCAATCGCTCGGCCTGGTGCTCAGCGAGATGATCGGCTCCAGCAACACCTCCTGGGGGATGTACCCGGGCCTGACCCACGGCGCGATGTCGGCGATCCACGCCCACGGCACCGACGAACAGAAGGCCACGTTCCTGGGCAAACTCACCGCCGGTGAGTGGACCGGCACCATGTGCCTGACCGAAGCCCATTGCGGCACCGACCTGGGCCTGATCAAGACCCGCGCCGTGCCCCAGGCGGATGGCAGTTATGCGCTCACCGGGAGCAAGATCTTCATCTCGGCCGGCGAGCACGACATGAGCGCCAATATCATTCACCTGGTGCTGGCCAAGCTGCCGGATGCACCGGCGGGTACCAAGGGCATCTCGTTGTTCATCGTGCCCAAGTTCCATGCCGATTCGGGCGAACGCAACGCGGTGCACTGCGGCTCCATCGAGCACAAGATGGGTATCAAGGGTTCGGCCACCTGCGTGCTCAACTTTGACGGTGCCAAAGGCTTCTTGATTGGCGAGGCGAACAAAGGCCTCAACTGCATGTTCACCATGATGAACCATGCGCGCCTGGGCACCGGCATGCAGGGCTTGTGCAATGGCGAGGCGAGCTTCCAGGGCGCGGTCAAGTACGCCAACGACCGTCTGCAAATGCGCTCGCTGACCGGCGCCAAGGCCCCGGAAAAACCCGCCGATCCGATCATCGTGCATGCCGATGTACGCCGCATGTTGCTGACCATGAAAGCATTCAACGAAGGCAACCGCGCGCTGACCTATTTCACCGCGCAATTGCTCGACACCGCGCACTTGGGCAGCGACGCCGGCCAACGCCAGGAGGCCGAAGACCTGCTGGCGTTCCTCACCCCGATCTGCAAGGCGTTCATGACCGACACTGGGCTGGAGGTGACCAACCACGGCATGCAGATTTTCGGTGGCCACGGCTACATCCGCGAATGGGGCATGGAGCAACTGGCCCGCGATGCACGGATTGCACCGATCTATGAAGGCACCAACGGCATCCAGGCCCTCGACCTGCTGGGACGCAAAGTGCTCGGCAGCCAGGGCAAGTTGTTACGCGGCTTTACCAAAATTGTGCATAAGTTCTGCGCGGCGAATGCCGAGCATCCGCAGCTCAAGGCTTATGTGGCGCAACTCAATCAGTTGAACCAGGAGTGGGGCGAGTTGACGGTGAAGGTCGGTACCGCCGCGATGAAGAACCCCGATGAAGTCGGCGCAGCGGCCGTGGATTACCTGATGTACAGCGGCTACATCATCTTGGCCTACTTGTGGTTGCGTATGGCAATAGCGGCTCAGGCACACGACGACGCCGAGTTCGCCCAAGCCAAACTGGCTACCTGCGACTTCTACTTCAAGCGTTTGCTGCCGCGTACAGCGACTCATCGCGCCGCTGTGGAGGCGGGCAGCGAGTGCCTGATGAGCTTGCCTGCGCAGTTGTTTGCACTGTAGGCACGGATTCTCCAAGCGCTAACTGCGCAGCGGGCTTGCTTCGCGAAGGTCATGTGTCAGAAGCACCTCAGGTGACTGACACAGCGCCTTCGCGAGC
>NZ_JASCPP010000165.1:0-9460 GCF_029959745.1 Pseudomonas sp. PS01298
CGAAAGCGGTGTGTCAGTCGACCTCTGCAGTGGCAGATCCAGCGTATTCGCGAGCAAGCCCGCTCCCACATTTTGACATTGCCTGTACCTGCCAGGCATACCAGTCCACCTCGGCATTCATCAATGCGTTTCGCCAGCAGTTTGATGCGACGCCCGGTGAGTTCTTTCGCTGACCATGAGGTGAAGGAGATCCAAATGTGGGAGCGGGCTTGCCCGCGAAAGCGGTGTGTCAGTCGACCCATGCAGTGGCTGATCCAGCGTATTCGCGAGCAAGCCCGCTCCCACATTTTGACATTGCATGGTCTGCTAGGCATATGAGCCCACCTCGGCATTCATCAATGCGTTTCGAGAGCAGTTTGATGCGACGCCCGGTGAGTTCTTTCGCTGCCCCTGAGGTGAAGGAGATCCAAATGTGGGAGCGGGCTTGCTCGCGAAAGCGGTGTGTCAGTCGACCTCTGCAGTGGCTGATCCAGCGTATTCGCGGGCAAGCCCGCTCCCACATTTTGACATTGCATGTGTCTGCCAGGCATACCAGTCCACCTCGGCATGCATCAATGCGTTTCGACAGCAGTTTGACGCGACGCCCGGTGAGTTCTTTCGCTGACCATGAGGTGAAGGAGCTCCAAATGTGAGAGCGGGCTTGCCCGCGAAAGCGGTGTGTCAGTCGACCTCTGCAGTGGCTGATCCAGCGTATTCGCGGGCAAGCCCGCTCCCACATTTTGACATTGCGTGTATCTGCCAGGCATACCAGTCCACCTCGGCATTCATCAATGCATTTCGCCAGCAGTTTGACGCGACGCCCGGTGAGTTCTTTCGCTGACCATGAGGTGAAGGAGATCCAAATGTGGGAGCGGGCTTGCCCGCGAAAGCGGTGTGTCAGTCGACCTCTGCAGTGGCTGATCCAGCGTATTCGCGAGCAAGCCCGCTGCCACATTTTGAAATTGCACGTGTCTGCCAGGCATACGAGTCCACCTCGGCATTCATCAATGCATTTCGACAGCAGTTTGACGCGACGCCCGGTGAGTTCTTTCGCTGACCATGAGGTGAAGGAGATCCAAAAGTGGGAGCGGGCTTGCCCGCGAAAGCGGTGTGTCAGTCGACCTCTGCAGTGGCTGATCCAGCGTATTCGCGAGTAAGCCCGCTCCCACATTTTGACATTGCATGTGTCTGCTAGGCAGAGGCCTTGGCCAGGATCGCCTGGAGCAACACGTCCGCCCCCGCCGTCGACCATTCGGGGGAAATTTCTTCCGCCTCGTTGTGGCTGAGCCCGTCCACGCAGGGCACGAAGATCATCGCGGTCGGCGCTACCTGGTTCAGGTAGCAGGCGTCATGCCCGGCGCCGGAGATCATCGGCCGCTGGCTGTAGCCGAGCTTTTCCGCGCTGACCCGGACCACCTCGACACAGTCAGCGTCAAAGACAATCGGCGCGTATTGGAAAATCTGCTTCACGCTGTGCTGCAAGCCAATCTCCGCGGCGATGCGTGCCACGGCGTCGCGCAATTGCTGGTCCTGGCGCGCCAGCACCGCTTCGTCCGGGTGGCGGAACTCCACGCTGAAAAACACCCGCCCCGGCACCACATTGCGCGAGTTGGGGAAGATGTTCGCCATGCCCACCGTCGCCCGTCCTTCGGCGCCCTGCTCCAGGCCCAGGCCATTGACGGCCTCGACCACCCGGGCAAAACCGAGCAGCGCATCCAGGCGATGGTCCATCGGCGTGGTGCCGGCGTGGGCGCTGCGCCCGCTCAATTCGACTTCATACCAGCGCTGGCCCTGGGCGCCGGTGACGACGCCGATGGTGATGCCTTGGGCTTCGAGAATCGGGCCTTGTTCGATATGCAGTTCGAACGCGGCATGCACGGCCTGGCCGCCGACCGGATGAGGCCCGGCATAGCCGATCTGCTGCAAGGCCTCGCCAATGGTCACACCGGCCTTGTCCGCGCGGGACAGCCCGTATTCCAGGTCGAACACACCGGCGTAGACCCCGGAAGAAATCATCGCCGGAGCGAAGCGCGAGCCTTCTTCGTTGGTCCAGTTGACCACCTCGATGGGGCGCTCGGTTTCGATGCCCAGGTCATTCAGGGTCCGCAGCACTTCCACACCGGCGAGCACGCCGTAGATGCCGTCGTACTTGCCGCCGAAGGGTTGCGAGTCGCCATGCGAGCCGGTCAGCACCGGCGCCAGGTCGTCATGTTTGCCGGCGCGGCGCGCAAAGATATTGCCCATGGCGTCGACTCGCACCGTGCAGCCGGCGGCTTCGCACCACTGCACGAACAAGTCGCGGCCACGACGGTCTTCGTCGGTCAGCGCCAGGCGCGAGACGCCGCCCTTTTCGGTGGCGCCGATCTGCGCCATTTCCATCAGCGATGCCCACAGGCGATCGCCATTGACCCGCGCCAGGTTACTCATGGGGTTTGGCCCGATAGCGGAAATCACAGTGGTGCGCGCCGCCCATGATGGTCTGGGTGCGGGTCAGTTCGATGTCCGGGTTGTAGCCGACGATAAACAACTCGTCGCGGTTGCACGACAGCAAGTGGCCAATCTCGCCCAGGCCCATCTCGTGGTACATCTCGGCGTAGCGGCAGCGCTTGACGTCGTAGTCATAGTGCTCGGCATCGCTGGCGATGATCTCGACCTTAAGCGCATCATCCTTTTCCCACAGCACTTGCAGTTCGACAAAACTCTTGAGGTCGGCGCCCTGCTCTTCCAGCGCGGCAAAATGCTTGCCGGCCTGAATCGCCGCGTTGCCCACGGCCTCGCCGATCACGGCGGCGGCAAAGGCCTTGCCCTGCTCGCGCACCAGGATCTCGTAGATCGGCTTGATGATTTCGGCTTCGATCCGCCGCCGGGCAAGAATGCCCAGTTCACCTTCCAGATTGCTCATTGTGTGCCTCCGTCAGCTCCACAAAACCTATTGATTGCCCCCACACTGGGAGGCTTTTCTGTGGCGAGCGGGCTTGCCCCGCGTGGGGCTGCAAAGCAGCCCCAATAAGCACGCCGCGTTGTCTCAGATACACCTCGGCAGCTGATTTTGCGGCGGCTTCGCCACCCAACGCGGGACAAGCCCACTCACCACACCAGCAGTTCGCCGGCCAGACGTCGGCGGTTATTGACCGCCTGCCACACTTACCGGCTGCCATTGATTGGCCTTGACCTGGTAAACGGTGAACGACGGTTTCTTCAAGTTACCCTCGGCATCGAAGGCAATGGTGCCGGTCACGCCGGGGTAACTGATGGCGCGCAGCACCGGCAGGTACTTCTGCGGATCCACCGAATCGGCCTTTTCAATCGCCGCCACCAGCACGCCGACGCCGTCGTAGGCAAACGGCGCGTGCAGTTCGATATTGGTTTTGTAGCGTTCTTTATAGGCCTGTTCGAACGCCTTGCCACCCGGCATCTGTGCAACCGCCAGGCCCGGCTCCAGGGCTATCACGCCCTCGCCTTCGTTCTGCGCCAGTTGCAGGAAGGTCTGGCTGACAAACCCGCCGGCCCCCATCAACGGTGCCTTGATGCCCAACTGCTTGATGCGTCGGGCCAGCGGCGCGGCCTGGGCGTCAACGCCGCCGAAGAAGATCAGGTCGGGGTTCTGGCTGCGGATATTGGTAAGCACCGCGCTGAAGTCGATGGTCTTGTCGTCGACATATTCACGGGCAACCACCTTGGCGCCCCCGGCCTGGATGGATTTGACGAACTGGTCCGCCAGGCCCTGGCCGAAGGCGGTACGGTCGTCGATCACGGCAATGCGCTGCGCCTTGAGCGTATTCAAGGCATAGGCGCCGGCCACCTGACCGCCATCGTCGTCATGGCCCATGATGCGGAAACTGGTGTCGAAACCCTGCTGCGTGTAGGCATGCCCGGTGGCCACCGGCGCGACCTGGGCGATGCCGGCGTCGTGGTACACCCGCGCCGCCGGGATGCTGGTGCCGGTATTCCAGTGGCCGACCACGCCGACCACGCCCTCATCCACCAGGCGCTGGGCGACGGTCACGGCTGTGCGCGGGTCAGACTGGTCGTCTTCGGACACCAGCTTGAAAGTCACCGCTTCACCGTTGATCTTCGGGTGCTGGGCGTTGGCCCGGTCGATGGCCAGTTGCGCGCCATTTTCCAGGTCTTTGCCGATCCGCGCGGACGGGCCGGTCAGCGGGCCCGCCAAGCCAATCAACACGGTCTGGTCGGCCTGGGCCACGGCGCTTGCCAGGCTGCTCAGGGCCAGGCCTATCAATACGGTTTGCTTCAAAGTCTTCATCAGTCGTTCCTGTGTCTTTTCGGGCGGGTCGAAACACGCCGGGCGTCCGGTAGCGTCATGGTTGGGTTCTATTCACCGAGGTAGGCGCTGCGCACCTCGGGGTGTTCAAGCAATGCGGCGGACGGACCGACAAGGCTGATGCGCCCGGTGTCCATCACGTACGCGCGGTCGGTGACCTGCAGCGCCAGCCGAGCGTTCTGCTCCACCAGCAACAACGTCATGCCCTGGCGGCAGACGTCGTCGATCACCTGGAAGATCTTCTCGACCATGATCGGCGCCAGGCCCATGGACGGCTCATCGAGGATCAGCAGGCGCGGGCGCGACAGCAGCGCACGGGCCAGGGCGAGCATCTGTTGCTCACCGCCTGACAGCAGCCCGGCGGACTGTTGCAGGCGCTCTTCGAGGCGCGGGAAGTGTTCGAACAATTGGCGCATTTCACGCTGCACCTGCGCGTGGTCGCGGCGCACAAAGGCACCGGCCTGCAGGTTTTCCAGCACACTCATCCGCGCAAAAATCCCGCGCCCTTCCGGCACCATGGCGATGCCCTGGCGCAGCAGTTGGTCCGGTGCCTGGCCCCGAATCGAGCGCCCGGCAAACCGGATCGTGCCCTTGGCGGCCGGCAGCAGGCCGGTCAACGCCTTGAGGCTGGAGGTCTTGCCGGCGCCATTGGCACCGATCAGCGTCACGCGTTCGCCTTCGGCGATCTGCAGGTCCAGGGACTTGACCGCCTCGATCGCGCCGTAGCGCACCTGCAAACCGTCGACGTGCAACAGGGCTTCAGACATGTGCACTGGCTCCCAAATAGGCCTGGATCACGGCCGGGTGCTGACGTACCTCGGCCGGTGGCCCGACGGCAATGACCTGGCCGTAATCGAGCACGCTGATGCGGTCGCACACGCCCATCACCAGCTTGACGTCGTGCTCGATCAACAACAGCGTGTGGCCGTCGTCGCGGATTTTTTCCAGCAGGCCGCGCAGTTGCACTTTCTCACTGGCGTTCATGCCCGCCGCCGGTTCGTCCAGCGCCAGCAGGCGCGGTTCGGTGGCCAGCGCGCGGGCGATTTCCAGGCGGCGCTGGTGGCCGTAGCTCAGGCTGTCGGCGCGGTAGTTGGCAAAGCCGGCCAGGCCCACATAGGCGAGCAAACGATGGGCATGCGCGCGGGTTTGCGCCTCTTCATCACGGGCGCGGCGATGGCGGCTCAAGGCGGCCCACAGGCCATTGCGAGTGCGCACATGGCGCCCGACCATGACGTTTTCCAGCGCACTCATGGCATTGAACAGGCGGATATTCTGGAACGTGCGCGCGATGCCAGCTTCGGCCACCTGGTGCACGCTGGTCGGCCGGTACTCGCGCCCGTCCAGCTGGAAGCGCCCGGAATCCGGGGTGTAGAGGCCGGTCATGACATTGAAGAAAGTAGTCTTGCCGGCGCCATTGGGGCCGATCAGCCCGTAGATTTCGCCGGGCTGGATGCTCAGGCTCACGTCGGTCAGCGCCGCGACGCCGCCGAAGTGCTTGTTGACCTGGTCAATCTGCAACAACGGTGCGTTCATCGTGCCACTCCTTTGGGCCATAGCCCGGCAGGTCGGTAGAGCATCGCCAGGATCAGCGCCAGGCCATAGAACAACTGACGGATGATTTCCGGGTCGACCAGCACCTGGCCGAACAGCGCCTGCTGCAGCGGGCCCATGCTCGCGCGCAGGGCTTCGGGCAGCGCAGCCAGCAGCACGCATCCGAGCATCACCCCGGGGATATGGCCCATGCCGCCGAGCACCACCATCGCCAGCACCGCGATGGACTCATTGAGGGTGAACGATTCCGGCGAGACAAAACCCTGGAACGCTGCGAACAGCGCGCCGCTTACGCCGCCGAACGCGGCGCCAATCGCGAACGCCAGCAGCTTGAGACGCACGGTGTTCACGCCCATGGCCTGCGCCGCTTCTTCGTCTTCGCGGATCGCCACCCAGGCGCGGCCGATGCGCGAGCGCTCCAGGCGAATGCAGGTGAACAGGATCAGCACCACCAGCGCGGCAAACAGGTAGTAATAGAGGTACACCGACGGCAGGCGCAGGCCGAACAGCTCCTGGGTACGCCCCAGGTTCACACCCAGCAGGCTGACCGGATCGACTTGCGAAATGCCTTTGGGGCCGTTGGTGATATTTACCGGGCGATCGAGGTTGCGCAGCAGGATGCGGATGATCTCGCCAAAGCCGAGGGTGACGATGGCCAGGTAGTCACCACGCAGGCGCAAGGTCGGCGCCCCGAGCACCACCCCGCAGCCGGCGGCGAGCAAAGCGCCCAATGGCAGGATCAGCCAGATCGAGGTGTGCATCCCCGCCGGCAGCCACGCCACCAGCGCCGGGAACTGCTGCAACAGGTGCGGCGACGACAGCAGCGCGGCAAGGTAGGCGCCCACCGCGTAGAACGCGATAAAGCCCATGTCCAGCAGCCCGGCGTAGCCGACCACGATGTTCAGCCCGAGGGCGAGCATGATGTACAGCAAGGCAAAATCCAGGGTGCGTAACCAGGTGTTGCCGCCGGCATGCCCGACGATCCACGGCGCCAGCACCAGGGCCACGGCGAACAGCAGCAGGCCGAGGGTCGCGCGTTTGTTGACGTTCAGAGAGTGGCTCATGCGCGCGTCGCCAAGCGTTCGCCCAGCAGCCCGGACGGCCGGAACACCAGCACCGCGATCAACACGATAAAGGCGAACACATCCTGGTAATTACTGCCGAACACGCCATTGGTGGCGGCACCGAGATAGCCGGTGCCCAGGGCCTCGATCAGCCCCAGCAGCAGGCCACCGAGCATCGCGCCCTTGAGGTTGCCGATTCCGCCCAGCACCGCTGCGGTAAAGGCCTTGATCCCCGGCAGGAAGCCCATGTAGAAATGCGCGCTGCCGTAGTTGCTGGCCATCATCACCCCGGCCAGCGCCGCCAGGGCACCGCCGATGGCGAAGGTGAGCACGATGATGCGGTTGGGGTTGATGCCCATCAGGCTGGCGACTTGCGGGTTCTCTGCCACGGCGCGCATAGCCCGGCCAAAGCGGGTGCGCTCGACCAGCACCAGCAGCGCGACCATCACCGACAACGCGATGGCGATAGTGGTCAGCGCGGTGGCGTTGGTGATCGCCGGGTGCGCCGAAGCGCCGGCCAACACTTCGATGGGCTCCAGCGGCAGCAGTTGCGGGAACATCTGCGGGTTGCGCGTCCACACCAGCATGGCGAGGGTCTGCAGCAGCAGCGACACGCCGATCCCACTGATCAGCGGCGCCAGGCGCGGGGCGTGGCGCAGGCGGCGATAGGCCACGCGCTCGATCACCACGGCCAGCAGCGCACAGAACGCCATCGCGACCAGCGTCGCCAACAGCAACACCAGCACCGGCGGCAATGCCGGCCAGGTGGCTTGCACCAGGCGGATCACCGAGAGGCCCACCAGTGCGCCGATCATCAACACATCGCCATGGGCAAAGTTGATGATGCGCAAAATGCCGTAGACCATGGTGTAACCCAAGGCCACCAGCGCGTAGAGACTGCCCGTCATCAAGCCATTGAGCAGTTGTTGGATAAACCCATCCATCAGGACCCTGAACCTCAGTGCGTACAAGGGCGGCACACTAAGCATCTATTCTGTTTTTATCAAATATCAGAAAGTCATATGGTTATACCAAAGCGATAACAGGTTGTTTACGCCATATTTACGGCATTTATGGCTCTTTATTTACGCAGAGAGTTGGTATTTAATTCAATACATGAATAAATCAGAACAGTTAGCCAATGACCCTCCCCTGCGCGCCGTGCGCACTTTCGAAGCGTTTGCGCGCCATGGTGGGGTGAATGCCGCCGCGCGCGAGCTGGACGTATCCGCCTCGGCGATCAGCCATCAACTGCACTTGCTCGAAGATTTCCTGCAGCAGCCGCTGACCTTGCGCCAGGGCCGCAACCTGGTACTCACCGATGAAGGCCGCGAGTATTACCGTGCGATTCGCTCGGCGTTCGCGGTACTGCGCAGCGCCACCGAACACGTGCGCGAGAAAAGCGCCACGCGCCAGGTCACCATCAGCCTGATCCCGTTGTTTGGCATCAACCTGTTCATCCCGCGCCTGGCCGACTTCCTCAAGGACCACCCGGCGCTGGACATCAACGTGACCTACGCCAACCACCGCAGCTACCCCAGCGACGCGGCCGACCTGTCGATCCGCTTCGGCACCGGGCACTGGCCGGGCTATCACAGCGAGCCATTGATTTGCGGCGCGGTCACACCCTATTGCAGTCGCGCATTCCTGGCACAACACGGCCCCATCGACACACCGCAGGCCCTGAGCCAACTGCCTCTGCTGCACGACGAAGAACGCGGCACCTGGGGCCAATGGTTCGAAGCCGCCGAAGTCGACGCCACGGCGCTCAATGGGTTGCTGTTGGAAGATGGCCAACTGGCCCTCACGGCCACCCTCACCGGTCTCGGCTGCGCCTTGCTGCGCGAGCCGCTGGTGACGCCACATGTGGCCAGTGGTGAGTTGGTGAAGCTGTTCGACCTGCAGGTCAACGACGGCCGCCAGTACTACCTGTGCCGACGGGCCAACAGCGAATTGTCGAGCGAGGGGAATGACTTGTATGACTGGATCAAGCGCAGCTTGATCGCGGTGTAGAGCGCGATTTGAACGATGGGAGCGGTGGAGTTATAGCGCGGCTGCGAGGGCGGTGGGGCTGACAGTTCTTCTGCGCCTGACACACCGCCTTCGCGGCCTCGCTGGGGCTCGACGGCTCCCACAGGGGGGGGGGCGGCTGTGTGGCTGGGATTTGAGCAAGTACCGGGTTTCGCTGATTGCAGTTTCTGCAGAGTGTCGCTGGGTGAGCTGGATCCCAGCGACCACTAGGTTTCGCTATGTGTTGAAATTTCGGCTACAACACCGGTCAACTGTGGGAGATGTCGAGCTTTAGCGAGGCTGCGAAGGCGGCGGCACTGACAGTTCTTCTGTGCCTGATGCACCGCCTTCGCGGCCTCGCTGGGGCTCGACGGCTCCCACAGGGGGGCGGCTGTGTGGCTGGGATTTGAGCAGGAGCCGGGTTTGCTATGTGGTTGAAATTTCAGCTACAACACCGGTCAACTGTGGGAGATGTCGAGCTTTAGCGAGGCTGCGAAGGCGGCGGTACTGACAATCCTTCTGTGCCTGACACACCGCCTTCGCGGCCTCGCTAAAGCTCGACGGCCCCCACATT
>NZ_JASCPP010000166.1:0-9423 GCF_029959745.1 Pseudomonas sp. PS01298
CCCGCTGCGCCGCAGCCCCCGCTGACGCCCCCACCCCAGCCAGACGCTGCGCCACAGCCGCCGCTCACGCCCCAACCCAAGCCAGACGCTGCGCCACAGCCGCCGCTCACGCCCCAACCCAAGCCAGACGCTGCGCCGCAGCCACCGCTCACGCCACAACCCAAGCCAGACGCTGCACTGCAGCCGCCGCTCAATCCACAGCCCAAGCCCGACGCTGCACCGCAGCCGCCGCTCAATCCACAGCCCAAGCCAGACGTTGCACCGCAGCCACCGCTCACGCCACAGCCCAAGCCCGACGTTACACCGCAGCCGCCGGTCAACCCTGTTGTGCCAACGCCTGTGCCTGATGTGACCAGCCCGGGCCCCGCTGACAACCAAACCGATCTGCAGGGCTGGAGCTTTATCAACCGTCGACGGGTAAGGACTTGATGCCTGGCGTCGTGTTTCGACTTCTTCGATAAAAAACAGCGCTCTCCGGACCAGGCGTTCGGAGAGTCGCTAAAAAAGTGGAGAGACAGTCATGTCATGCTGCTCAATTAATAATATTGCTCGCGTAGTGGACGTACGCCAGGCGTTGAACAGGGAGTTACCGGACGCAACTAATGAAACCACGGGGCCTGGTGAACCGAAACAGTCAGGCTTTGGCCCAGGCCCTGTATCGACGCCCGTGAGCGTGCCGCAGAACAATGTCGCGATAGGAGATAACTTAGCCCCGATTGCCGGCCTGATTACATTGTTCAATTCATTGATCACGCGGTTGATCGACTTGATATCGGCTAGACCGGACAAGAGCACTCCCGCTATTACGCCGAGACCAGAAGTCACTCCCCCGTTAGTGCCGGCGCCTATTCCAGCGCCAATACCGGCCCCCCTGCCAGCGCCGACACCCGCACCGCAACCGATGCCCACTGTACCGACCCAGATCCCGAACTTGTCCGATAAACGCAACGGCACCAAGCCGGACAATATCTGGAGTGGCTTCCGCCAAGGCCCGGATGGCAACTGTGTCACGGTATCCGCCATCAAGGCTGCGATGTATCGGTTTGGCCAAAGCCCTACGGATATCTATAAGGAGGTGTTAAAGACGAACGACGGTTATCGAGTGACGATGCGTGATGATGTTGTGGTCAGGCTGACCGACCAGGAGTTGCAAATAGGCGCGGCAGGCTCGCTATTTAAGGGCACGGATAAAGGCATGCTCAAGGACGCGCAGTTTCTTTTCGCTGTCAGTGCCAAGCGGGCGCAAATGGAAAACAACGACGGCACGGCAGCGCGCAGCTTTAGAGCGGCTGTAAAGAGTTTGAACGATGGCGAAGATGACAATGGCCCCGGTGAAGGCTTCCTGCGCTTGGGGCTGAGGCACCATATGAAGCGGGTCAGCGTGCGCGATCTGGCCAAGGGCCAATTGGGCATGTGCAACCGAGCCCGCCATTCGGTGGCTGTGATCAATGGACGCGAAGAACTATATGGGCGACAGGGCTCGGCGCCGACGCGGGGGGACGCCGTCGCACTGATCTGATCCACGGCTATTCGTTTCCTGTTAAAGGATGCAGCCGGGATCTCTGGCTGCACTTTTTTCCTGCCCTGTCTTGAGTGAACAATTCCATGAACGCTTCAATTGATGGTCGTGGCTCGGTGGTGCCAAATCGGTTGCCTGAGCCTGTTGCGAGTGGTTTCAATGTGCAGGCCGGTGCGAAACGGGGTGACCTCGTGAATGCACTTCAAGGCGCCGAGCGTCGATTCGGCGAGCGCTTTGACTGCAGTACTCACGTGGCCGTTATCAATATGATGATGATGACCCTCGGCCCGCGTGCCTCCGATGTTTTCAGCGAAGTCACCCCGGCGGGTGATGGTTATGCCGTCACCATGAAGGATCAATACCGGGTGCAGGTGTCCCAGGCCGAGCTTGAGCGGGCCGCGCAGGCTTCGCGGTTCAGCGGGCAGGACCCTGACGTGGTGAAGCACGCCAACTTCATGTTGGCTGCGTTTGTAAAGCGCAAGCAGCAGTTGGGTGGCTATCCGACGTTTGAGGCTGCCCTGGCAAAAAGCCTTGAGGGCGAGACAAGCAAGCGTTGCCTGGAAGGGATGGGCGTCTATGGGCTGTCGCGTTGGGTTGCCGCTCGTGACATGGTCGGCAGGGAGTCGCCCTGGGTCCGCCAGACCCATGATTTTGGCGCCGCGCTCGTGGTGAGGGGTGCCAGTCACCCACACGGCAATGGTTACGGGTATGTGTTGTTCGATGACCGTGAGACGCCGCCGCAAAGGGACGGGGTGGAGTCTCAAGTGGCGGAGGGCATCAGGCATGCCGACATCTGGAGCGGCTTTTATCAGGGCGTCGAGGGCAATTGCGTCACCGTGTCGGCAATCAAGGCCGCCATCACTCGTTTCCCGGAAGGTATCTACACGTCCATCGTCAGGACGCCGGGCGGCTGTGAAGTGACGATGCGCGATGGCTTCCGGCTGCGCTTGAGCCATGCCGAGCTGAGGCAGGCCACCGCCGCCTCGAACTTTGCCGGCAGCAATCCGGTGTTGCTGGACTACGCGAACTTCCTGTACGCCTGCAGCGCCAAGCGGGCGCAAATGGAAAACAACGACTTCCGCGCCGAACAAGGGTTTGCGGTGGCGCTGGAAACCCTCAACGATGGCGAGTATCCCGGTGAGGCGCTGCAAAGGCTGGGGCTGTTCGGCTATATCCGTAACAGCACGGCTGAAGAATTGGCCGACGGTGCCATCGGCACGCTTGCGGACGGCTGGCACTCCGTGGCGGTAGTGGGCGGGGCGCTGGACCTGTATGGGCAAAAGTACGACCTCGGCACCTCGCACTGGAAGCGCAAGACGCTGACCGCCCTGAAGCTGGTGTGAGGATTAACCCAGCAACTGCCTGAATCCCTCGATCGGCAAGGGCCGGCTGTGTAAGAAACCCTGGAACAAATGGCAGCCCAGCTTTTGCAGGAATGCCAGTTGCTCCGAGGTTTCCACGCCTTCGGCAATCACTTCCAGGTTCAAGCTGCGGGCCATGGCCACGATGGCACGGATGATTTCGGCGTCGTTCGGGTCGTGGGTCGCGTCGCGTACAAACGACTGGTCGATTTTCAGCGCATCCACCGGCAGGCGCTTGAGGTAGGTCAGCGATGAATAGCCGGTGCCGAAGTCATCCATCGCAAAGCTCACGCCGAGTTTTTTCAGCCGGCGCATCTTGCTGATGGTGTCTTCCAGGTTCTGGATCACGATGCCTTCGGTGATTTCCAGCTTCAGCAGGCTGTAAGGCAGTCGATGCTGCTTGAGGCTGCGCTCCACCCGTTCGACAAAGTCGTTCTGGCGAAACTGTCGGGGGCTGATATTCACGCACAGGCTGAAATTCAGCGGGTCCACCAGGCCGTCGGCAATCAATTGCTCGAACGCGGCGCAGGCTTCATCGAGGATCCAGGTGCCCACTTCGAGGATCAGGCCGCTGTCTTCCAGCACCTTGATAAATTCGGTGGGGGACTGTGCGCCCAGCTGCGGGTGCTGCCAGCGCACCAGTGCTTCGGCCCCGACGATCTTGTTGCCGCGCGCATCCACCTGCGGCTGGTAATGCACGCTGAACTCCCCACGCGACAGTGCCAGGCGCAGGTCGGTCTCCATGCGCAGCCGCTCGCTGGCGGTTTTCTGCATGCTGTTGTGGAACATCTGCGTGGTGTTGCGCCCCGAGTCCTTGGCGCGGTACAGGGCGATGTCGGCGCGCTTGAGCAAGTCGGCCGGGGTCGAGCCATGATCGGGAATCAGTGCCACGCCAATGCTCGGCGTGACCTGCAAGCGGTGGCCATCGAGGAACATCGGTTCCGAGAGCAGTTCGCGCAGGGTGTCGGCCAGTTCCTGCACCTGGCCACTGACTTCGCTGCGCGTACCCTCCAGCCCGCTGAGCAGCACCACAAATTCATCGCCGCCCAGGCGCGCCACTGTGTCCTCCATGCGCACGCTGGCTTCGAGGCGTGCGGTGACGATTTTCAGCACCGTGTCGCCCACCGGGTGGCCGAGTGAATCGTTGATGTGCTTGAAGTGGTCGAGGTCGAGAAACAGCAGGGCACCGCGCAGGTTGTGGCGCTTGAGCAGGGCAATTTGCTGGCTCAGGCGGTCCATCAGCAGCGCGCGGTTGGGCAGGTTGGTCAACGGGTCGTGATAGGCCAGGTGGCGAATCTGCGCCTGGGCGTTCTTCAACAGGCTTACGTCGCGCGCGGTCAGCAGCAGGCAAGGGGTTTCATTGAGGGTGATCGGCTCGACCGACACTTCCACCGCCAGTACTTCGCCACGCTTGTTGTGCCAGAGCATTTCCAGGTGATGGATGCGCCCCTTGATCTGCAGCTCGGCGAGCAGTGCCGCGCGCTGGTTTTCGTCGGCCCAGATGCCGATCTGGTACAGCGTCAGGCCGATGGCATCCTCGGCGCGGTAGCCGGTCAGGCGGCAGAAGCCGTCGTTGACCTCGACATAACGGCCGGTGTCGCGCTCGGTGATGGAAATCGCGTCGGGGCTGGAATGAAACGCCTTGGCGAACTTCTCTTCGCTGGCCTTCAGCGCGGCCTCCGAGCGTTGCTGCTGGGTAATGTCACGCAACGTGGTGACGATGCACGGCTGGTTGCCGACCTTGATCAGGCGGCTGGAAATCACGCAGGTCAGGGCCTGGCCGTTCTTGTGGTGCACCACGATGGCCACGTTGCTCAGCCCCTGCTCGCGGATCACCCGTTCGATACGCTGCAGGCGCTTGCTCGATTCGTCCCACAGGCCGATCTGCTCGGCGCTCTTGTCGATGACCTCGGCGGCGGTCCAGCCGAAAGTCTGGGTAAAGGCCGGGTTGATCTCGATGAATGCACCGCTGTCCAGGTAGGTGACGCAGATCGGATCGGGGCTGGCCTGGAACAGGCTGGCAAATTTTTCCTCGGAGGCGGTCAGGCGTTGTTCGCGCTCGACCTGGTCGGTGATATCCAGCAGGGTGCCGGCCATGCGCTGCGGCGCGCCCAGTTCGTCGCGGTAGAGGCGGGCGCGGCTTTCCAGGTAACGCGAGCTGCCATCCTCCAGCTGCACGCGGTAGGTCAACTGATAGTTGCCGGCCGGGCCTTCGCGCAACGTGCGGTAGGCGTCGCGCATATTGTCGCGTTCTTCATCGGGCATGCCTTCAAAGAACGCCTCGAAGGATTCATGGAACGGCTCGGGCGGCAAGCCATGCAACTGGGCGGCGCGGGCCGAGCCGTAGAGCATGCCGCTGGGAATGTGCCAGTCCCAGGTGCCCAATTGCGCCGAGTCCAGCGCCAGGTCGAGGCGCTCCTGGCTGTCCTTGAGCGCCTGCTCGGCATTTTTGCGATCGGTGGTGTCGACAAAGGTGCTGATCAGGTAGGCCTCGCCCTCCAGTTCGACTTTCTGCGCGCTGAGCGTGCCATCGTGAATCTGCCCGTTGCTGGCGCAGAACTGTACTTCCATGCTGATCGGTTCGCCCTTGCGCTGAGTGGCCTTGACCAGTTGCGCGCGTTGTTCGGGGTGGCGCCACAGCCCCAGGTCCAGGGTGGTGCGGCCAATGACGTCGGCCACCGGCCAGCCGAAGTGCATTTCGAAATACTGGTTGGCTTCGCTGATCAGCCCGTCGGATTGGCGGGTCAGCAGGACCATGTTCGGGCACAGGTGAAACAGCGTGGCGAAGCGCTTTTCGGAGTGGCTGAGGGCGTGCTCGCGCTCGCGCTGGCGTGTGGTCTCGCGGATCACCCCGATCATGCGGCGCCGGCCCGCCTTGTCGGGGGCCAGGCTGCCGTTGATTTCCAGCCAGTGATGGCTGCCGTCCGGCCACTGGATGTGGTGATGCATGGCCTGCTCGAACGGCTCGCCGGCCAGCACCGCATGAAACGCGCGCACCACGCGGGTGCGGTCCTGCGGTGCGAGCAGGTCCAGGTAGTCGAGGTCCTTGGGCAGCGGTTGGCGCGGATCGAAGCCGAACAGCGCCTGGGTACCCCGCGACCAACTGATGCGCCCGGTGTCGATTTCCCAGCACCATGCGCCCAGCCGCGCCGCATTCAGGGCGGCCAGCAGTTGCGGGGCACTGTCCCAGCTTTGCTCCGCCTCTTGAGGGTCAAGGGCGTAGATGCGCGGCAGGGGAGGCAAGGAATCGACGGGGTTGCGCATTATCAAGGGGCCTTGGCTCTGTGGGCGTTCGGCGCGGTAGGTTCAGACCTTGAGGGCGCACAAGTTCATGCCGGTGTCCCTGGCAGATCGACCTGTGCATCCAATAGGCTCATGAAAGCCCGCGCAGCGTTCGACAGCGTCCTTTCGGTGTGCACGATATAGCCTAGCTGGCGACTGAGCTGTATGCCCGGCAAAGCGATACTTGCCACCTGATCGTCGAGCATGGTGCGCGGCAAAACGCTCCAGGCCAGGCCGATCGACACCATCATCTTGATAGTTTCCAAGTAGTTAGTGCTCATCGCGATATTCGGCGTCAGGCCCTGGGCCTCGAACAGCCGGCTGACAATATGGTGCGTAAAGGTGTTGCCACCGGGGAAAACCGCCGGGTGGCCGGCAATATCGGCCAGGCTGACGGAGCCGTTGCTGATCAGGCTGTGTTCCGGCGCCACCACGAAATCCAGCGGGTCGTCCCACACCGGGGTGGCGCGGACGAGGTGGTGAGGATCGGGCGCCAAGGTGATCACGGCCACTTCGGCGCGGCCGTGGAGGATTTCTTCGTAGGCTACTTCCGAATCGAGAAACTGGATATCCAGCGCCACATTCGGGTACTCGCGGGTAAACGTGCGCAGGATCGGCGGCAGGCGGTGCAGGCCGATATGGTGGCTGGTGGCCAAGGTCAGGCGACCGCTGACTTCACCGGTCAGGTTGGTGAGGGCGCGGCGGGTGTCGTCCAACACATTCAGGATCTGATAGGCACGCGGCAGCAGGGCGCGGCCGGCCTCGGTCAGGCCCACTTCACGGCCCAGGCGGTCGAACAGGCGCACCTTCAATTGTTGCTCCAGGCCAGCAATGCGCTTGCTGATGGCCGGCTGGGTCAGGTGCAGGCGTTCACCGGCACCAGAGAAACTGCCGGTCTCGGCGATGGCAATAAAGGCATTGAGGTTGGCCAGGTCCATTGTGCTATTCCAGTTGGTAATCCAAAGCATAAAAAATATGAATTTGAGTTATTTAATGTAGCGCCATACCATCAGCCTCACAAGCCAAAGGGTTATTGAATGTCTCAAGACCCGGGGCATAGAAAGACCGCTGATGAGGACCGACTGATGGCCGGCAAAACGCTTTACGACAAGCTTTGGGATTCCCATGAAGTGAAACGGCGCGACGATGGCTCGTCGCTGATCTATATCGACCGTCACATCATCCATGAAGTGACCTCGCCCCAAGCGTTCGAAGGCCTGCGCCTGGCCGGGCGCAAGCCTTGGCGCGTCGACTCGATCATCGCCACCCCGGATCACAACGTACCGACGACTCCCGAGCGCAAGGGCGGCATCGAAGCGATTGCCGACCAGGTCTCGCGTTTGCAGGTGCAAACCCTCGACGATTACTGCGACGAATATGGCATCACCGAATTCAAGATGAATGACGTGCGTCAAGGGATCGTGCACGTGATCGGCCCGGAGCAGGGCGCCACCTTGCCGGGCATGACCGTGGTCTGCGGCGACTCCCACACCTCCACCCACGGTGCCTTTGGCGCCCTGGCCCACGGCATCGGCACGTCCGAGGTGGAGCATGTGTTCGCTACCCAGTGCCTGGTCGCCAAGAAAATGAAGAACATGCTGGTGCGCGTTGAAGGCAAGCTGCCCTTCGGTGTGACCGCCAAGGACATCGTCCTCGCGGTGATCGGCAAGATCGGCACCGCCGGCGGTAACGGGCATGCCATCGAATTCGCCGGTAGCGCGATCCGCGACCTGTCCATCGAAGGCCGCATGACCATCTGCAACATGTCCATCGAGGCCGGTGCCCGCGTGGGCATGGTGGCGGCGGATGAAAAAACCGTGGAATACGTCAAAGGCCGTCCGTTCGCCCCGCAAGGCTCGGAGTGGGATGCCGCCGTCGAAGCCTGGAAAGACCTGGTGTCCGACGCCGATGCGGTGTTCGACACCGTGGTCGAGCTGGACGCTGCCCAGATCAAGCCGCAAGTCAGCTGGGGCACCTCGCCGGAAATGGTCCTGGCCGTCGACCAGAACGTGCCGGACCCGGCGCAGGAAGCCGACCTGGTCAAGCGCGGCTCCATCGAGCGCGCCTTGAAGTACATGGGCCTCAAAGCCAACCAGGCGATCACCGACATCCAGTTGGATCGCGTGTTTATCGGTTCCTGCACCAACTCGCGGATCGAAGACCTGCGTGCCGCGGCGGTGATCGCCAAGGGCCGCAAGGTGGCCTCGACCATCAAGCAAGCGATCGTGGTGCCAGGTTCGGGCCTGGTCAAGGCGCAAGCCGAAGCCGAAGGCCTGGACAAGATCTTCCTCGAAGCCGGGTTTGAATGGCGTGAGCCGGGCTGCTCGATGTGCCTGGCGATGAACCCGGACCGCCTGGAGTCGGGCGAGCATTGCGCGTCGACCTCCAACCGTAACTTCGAAGGGCGTCAGGGCGCCGGTGGGCGTACCCACCTGGTCAGCCCGGCCATGGCCGCTGCTGCTGCCGTCAACGGTCGTTTCATCGACGTTCGCGAATTGATCTGAGGAAAACCCGATGAGAGCTTTTACCCAACACACAGGATTGGTCGCGCCGTTGGACCGTGCCAACGTCGACACCGACCAGATCATCCCCAAGCAGTTCTTGAAGTCGATCAAACGCACCGGTTTCGGCCCCAACCTGTTCGACGAGTGGCGCTACCTGGACGTGGGCTATGCCTACCAGGACAACTCCAAGCGCCCGTTGAACAAGGACTTCGTGCTCAACGCTGAGCGCTACCAGGGCGCCAGCGTGTTGCTGGCCCGGGAAAACTTCGGTTGCGGCTCCAGCCGTGAACACGCGCCGTGGGCCCTGGAAGAATATGGCTTTCGCAGCATCATCGCGCCGAGCTACGCCGACATCTTCTTCAACAACAGCTTCAAGAACGGCCTGTTGCCGATCATCCTCAGCGACGCTGAAGTGGACGAGCTGTTCAAGCAGGTTGAAGCCAATGTCGGCTACCAGCTGACTGTCGACCTGGGCGCGCAGACCGTGACCCGTCCGGACGGCAAGGTGTATCACTTTGAGGTGGACGCGTTCCGCAAGCACTGCCTGCTCAACGGCCTGGACGACATCGGCCTGACCTTGCAGGACGGCGATGCGATTGCAGCGTTTGAAGCCAAGCACCGGGCCAGCCAGCCTTGGTTGTTTCGTGATGCGTAATTCTATGTAGGCTGCACTGGCCCCGTCGCGAGCAAGCCCGCTCCCACATTCGACCGAGTTCCTTGAGTTGAAATGCGATCAAATGTGGGAGCGGGCTTGCTC
>NZ_JASCPP010000167.1:0-9263 GCF_029959745.1 Pseudomonas sp. PS01298
CGCGAAAGCGGTGTGTCAGTTACCAGATGCATCAACTGACAAAAAGCTTTCGCGAGCAAGCCCGCTCCCACATTTGATCTTCGTTAGGATTACGAGGCTTTGACCAGCTTCACCGCGAGCACATCACACGGCGCGCCGTGCAGCACGTCGTTGGCGGTAGAACCGAGCAGCAACGCCAAGCCGTGGCGGCCATGGCTGCCGACCACGATCAGGTCGCAGCCCTGTTCCTTGGCGAGGTGGTGGATTTCCTGGCGCGGTTGGCCGTAAGTGAGGTGGGAGTTTTCCTTGGTCACTTCCGGGTATTTGAGGATCAAGCGGTCCAGGCGCTCCTTGGCCTGGTCAAACTGCTGTTGCTGCAGCTGGGAAAGGTCCATGGGCACGTCACCGCCAAAGGCCATGGCCATCGGCTCGACGATGTGCACCAGGGAGAGTTTGGCGTTGCTGGCGACCGCAAAGGCGCGGGCGCGCTTGATCACTGGATCGCACTCTTCGGTCAGGTCGACAGCGACCAGAATATGTTCGTAGGACATGGGGCGTTCCTCCAGGGGACTGCAATAGATTCAGTATGGCTGCTTTCAAGCGGATGGGGTTGCGTCAGGTCAAATCCGCTCATCTAGAAATTCGGGAGTACACATATGACGGTCTGGATAGTGGTGTCAATCCTTGTGGTGGTTCTGAGCCCCCTGGCATGGCTGCGGCCGTCGCGCCATCAGAGCGGGCGCATGGCCCTGCGCATGGAGGCGCGCCGCATCGGCCTGGCCATGCAACTGGCGCCCCAGGAGTGGCCACACTGGCTCAAGCAGGAGCCGCCGAGCCCGTGTGCGCAGTACTGCCGGCCACGGCGCAGCAGCACGCCGACGATCTGGAGTTACTGGCAGTTGGAGCCGGGCGTGTGGGTCAACCAGTGGCGTGAGGTGTGCGTCGATGAAAAGTTGTTGCCGTATTTTTCGACGCTGCCGGCCAACGTCTACAAAGTCGAAGCCGACAAGCAAATGATCGCCTTGTACTGGGGCGAGAAGGGCGAGCCGAGTGTGTTGAAAGACATCGATGCGTTGCTCAAGGCGCTGGCCTGACACCTATCCTCCCGGCCCTGGGCTCCTACGGCCGTCGTATTCGGGAGAAATAGCAGGCAATAAAAAGCCCGACATCATCATCGGGCTGGAGTTGGCCAGGCAGGCCGGTAAATCTGTAGTTCCCGCGACGGATGTTCATCCAGTCGCGTTACGGTTGTCGCAAGCCTAGCGGCATATCCCGTTCTGTACAGCCTTTTCCCACATCTTTTCTATTATTGATCTTGTGAATATTTGAATATTGACGAGTCGCCGGCTTAAGGTCGGGGTTCTGAAATGACTGGAAAGTCGCGTTTTTCCTAGCCTTTCGAGCGATTGACAATTGCCCGGAATTGGATGAAGGTGGCGTACCCAAATCAAACGGGCGTATGAATTGAGCGTTTGTCTGTCAGACCGCTCATACAGAATCCCGACTATCGCATTGGCGGGTGTGCCTGGCGGATTGGCATGAGCATTGACGCAACAGTCAGTGTCCAACCAGAGGCCAGCGTCCAGTGTGTACTGTTCAGCTTCCATATCGTGGAGATCAGTTGATGATTTACGAAGGTAAAGCCATCACGGTTAAGGCTCTTGAAAGTGGCATCGTCGAATTGAAATTCGACCTCAAGGGTGAGTCCGTCAACAAGTTCAACCGTCTAACCCTGAATGAATTGCGTCAGGCCGTAGACACCATCAAAGCAGATGCTTCGGTCAAGGGCGTGATCGTCTCCAGCGGCAAGGACGTGTTTATCGTCGGCGCTGACATCACCGAATTCGTCGACAACTTCAAGCTGCCCGATGCCGAGCTGGTGGCTGGCAACCTCGAAGCCAACAAGATTTTCAGCGATTTCGAAGACCTCAACGTGCCGACCGTGGCTGCCATCAACGGCATCGCGCTGGGCGGCGGCCTGGAAATGTGCCTCGCGGCAGACTTCCGTGTCATGTCGGCTACCGCCAAGATCGGCCTGCCTGAAGTCAAGCTGGGCATCTACCCGGGCTTTGGCGGCACCGTGCGCCTGCCGCGCCTGATCGGTGCCGACAACGCGATCGAGTGGATCGCCGCCGGTAAGGAAAACAAAGCCGAAGACGCGCTGAAAGTCGGTGCTGTCGACGCTGTAGTCGCCCCGGACAAACTGGCCGAAGCCGCGCTGAACCTGATCAAGGGCGCCATCAGTGGCGAATTTGACTACAAGGCCAAGCGTCAGCCGAAGCTGGAAAAACTCAAGCTCAACGCCATCGAGCAAATGATGTCGTTCGAAACCGCCAAGGGTTTCGTGGCTGGCCAGGCCGGCCCGAACTACCCGGCGCCGGTTGAAGCGATCAAGACCATCCAGAAGGCCGCGAACTTCGGTCGCGACAAAGCCCTGGAAGTGGAAGCGGCAGGTTTCGTCAAACTGGCGAAGACCTCGGCAGCCCAGAGCCTGATCGGCCTGTTCCTGAACGATCAGGAGTTGAAGAAAAAGGCCAAGGCCTACGACGAAATCGCCAAGGACGTGAAACAGGCTGCCGTACTCGGCGCCGGTATCATGGGTGGCGGTATCGCTTATCAGTCGGCGTCCAAAGGCACGCCGATCCTGATGAAGGACATCAACGAGCACGGTATCGAGCGAGGCCTGGCAGAAGCCGCCAAGCTGCTGGTCGGCCGCGTGGACAAAGGCCGCATGACCGCCGCGAAAATGGCTGAAGTGCTTAACGGCATTCGTCCTACGCTGTCCTACGGCGATTTTGGCCACGTCGACCTGGTGGTCGAAGCCGTTGTCGAGAACCCGAAGGTCAAGCAAGCCGTACTGGCAGAAGTGGAAGCCCAGGTCAAAGACGACACCATCCTGGCGTCCAACACCTCGACCATTTCCATCTCGCTGCTGGCCAAGGCCCTCAAGCGTCCGGAAAACTTCGTCGGCATGCACTTCTTCAACCCGGTGCACATGATGCCGCTGGTGGAAGTGATCCGTGGCGAGAAGTCCAGTGAGCTGGCAATCGCCACCACCGTGGCTTACGCGAAGAAAATGGGCAAGAACCCGATCGTCGTCAACGACTGCCCGGGCTTCCTGGTCAACCGCGTTCTGTTCCCGTACTTCGGCGGCTTCGCCAAGTTGGTGAGTGCCGGTGTGGACTTCGTGCGCATCGACAAGGTCATGGAAAAATTCGGCTGGCCGATGGGCCCGGCGTACCTGATGGACGTGGTCGGCATCGACACCGGCCACCACGGTCGCGACGTAATGGCCGAGGGCTTCCCGGACCGCATGAAAGACGACCGCCGTTCGGCGATCGACGCGCTCTACGAAGCCAAGCGCCTGGGCCAGAAGAACGGCAAGGGCTTCTACGCCTACGAGGCTGACAAGAAGGGCAAGCAGAAGAAAGTGGCCGACCCGTCGGTGCACGAAGTACTCGCGCCGGTCATCTACGAACAGCGTGAGGTGTCCGATGAGGACATCATCAACTGGATGATGATCGCCCTGTGCCTGGAGACCGTGCGTTGCCTGGAAGACGGCATCGTCGAGACCGCCGCCGAAGCCGATATGGGCCTGGTGTACGGTATTGGTTTCCCTCCATTCCGTGGCGGTGCGCTGCGTTACATCGACTCGATCGGTGTGGCCGAGTTCGTTGCCCTGGCTGACAAATACGCTGATTTGGGCCCGCTGTACCACCCGACCGCGAAGCTGCGTGAAATGGCCAAGAACGGCCAGAGCTTCTTCGGTTAAGCGTCCCATACACTTGAGCGAGAATATTTATGAGCTTGAATCCAAGAGACGTCGTGATTGTCGACTTCGGTCGTACTCCGATGGGCCGCTCCAAGGGCGGCATGCACCGCAACACCCGCGCCGAAGACATGTCGGCGCACCTGATCAGCAAACTGCTGGAGCGTAACGTCAAGGTCGACCCGAACGAAGTCGAGGACGTGATCTGGGGCTGCGTCAACCAGACCCTGGAGCAGGGCTGGAACATCGCGCGCATGGCGTCGTTGATGACCCAGATCCCGCACACGGCCGCTGGCCAGACCGTCAGCCGCCTGTGCGGCTCGTCGATGAGCGCGCTGCACACCGCCGCCCAGGCGATCATGACCGGTAACGGTGATGTGTTCGTGGTCGGTGGCGTGGAGCACATGGGCCACGTCAGCATGATGCACGGCGTCGATCCTAACCCGCACATGTCGCTGTACGCGGCAAAAGCCTCGGGCATGATGGGCCTGACCGCGGAAATGCTCGGCAAAATGCACGGCATTACCCGTGAAGCCCAGGACGCCTTCGGCCTGCGTTCCCACCAGCTCGCCCACAAGGCGACCGTGGAAGGCAAGTTCAAGGATGAGATCATCCCGATGAACGGCTATGACGAGAACGGTTTCCTGAAACTGTTCGACTACGACGAAACCATTCGTCCGGATACCACCCTGGAAAGCCTGGCGGCCCTCAAGCCGGCCTTCAATCCAAAGGGTGGCACCGTGACAGCCGGTACTTCGTCGCAGATCACGGACGGTGCTTCGTGCATGATCGTGATGTCGGCGCAGCGAGCCCAGGACCTGGGTATCCAGCCGATGGCGGTGATTCGTTCGATGGCAGTCGCAGGTGTGGACCCGGCAATCATGGGCTATGGTCCAGTACCGGCCACACAAAAAGCCTTGAAGCGCGCAGGCCTGACCATCTCCGATATCGACTTCTTCGAGCTCAACGAAGCTTTCGCCGCACAGGCCCTGCCAGTGCTGAAAGATCTGAAAGTACTCGACAAGATGAACGAGAAGGTTAACCTGCACGGCGGTGCGATTGCCCTGGGCCACCCATTTGGTTGCTCCGGTGCGCGTATTTCCGGCACTCTGCTTAACGTGATGAAGCAAAATGGCGGCAACCTTGGGGTTGCTACCATGTGCATTGGCCTCGGCCAAGGCATCTCCACCGTCTTCGAACGCCTCTAAGCGTTGGGATGACGGAAGCCGGGGCCCAGTGCCCCGGTTTTTGTTTTTTGGAATTTTTAATATTTTTTTTCAACAAATTTTGTAAGAGGGCCAGAGCATGAAAGTCGAACCAGGGCTCTACCAACATTACAAGGGGCCGCAGTACCGCGTATTCAACGTGGCACGGCACTCCGAGACCGAAGAGGAAGTGGTGTTTTACCAAGCACTGTATGGCGATTACGGCTTTTGGGTACGTCCTTTGAGCATGTTCCTGGAGACCGTCGAAGTTGACGGCGAGCAGGTCCCGCGCTTTGCTTTGGTCCAGGCCGAACCCAGTCTTTTTTCAGGGCAATAACGGCAGGCCGCGCAGAATGCTGCGCTTGACCTCACCTTGTTGCCACTATATATAGCGTTGCCGCGACAGGCGCCAACTGCCTTTCACTTCTCGAATTCAGGAATCTTCCGATCCATGGGCAAATCGCTGGTCATTGTGGAATCCCCGGCTAAGGCCAAGACCATCAACAAGTACTTGGGCAACGAGTACGTGGTGAAGTCGAGTATCGGCCATATCCGAGACCTGCCCACCAGCGGTTCGGCTAGCGCCAGCAAGGAGCCAGCCGCCAAGCGCGGCAAGGCAGCTGCGGGCGAAGGTCCGGTGCTCAGCCCTAAAGAGAAAGCGCGCAAGCAGCTGGTCTCGCGCATGGGTGTGGACCCGGAACATGGCTGGAAGGCCAAGTACGAAATCCTTCCAGGCAAGGAAAAGGTCATCGAAGAGCTGCGCCGGCTCGCCAAGGATGCTGACACCATCTATCTCGCGACGGACTTGGACCGCGAAGGGGAAGCCATTGCCTGGCACCTGCGGGAAGCCATCGGCGGTGACGACAGCCGCTACAAGCGCGTGGTGTTCAACGAAATCACCAAGAAAGCCATCCAGGAAGCCTTCTCCAAGCCGGGCGAGCTGGATATCGACCGCGTCAACGCCCAGCAGGCCCGGCGTTTCCTCGACCGCGTCGTCGGTTACATGGTTTCGCCGCTGCTGTGGGCCAAGATTGCCCGTGGCCTGTCCGCCGGCCGTGTGCAATCGGTCGCGGTTAAGCTGGTGGTGGAGCGTGAGCGCGAGATCCGTGCGTTCAACCCCGAAGAATACTGGGAAGTCCACGCCGACCTGGGGACTGCCAAGGGCGCCAATGTGCGCTTTGAAGTGGCCCGTGAGAAAGGCGAGGCCTTCAAGCCGCTGAACGAAGCCCAGGCCATGGCCGCGCTGGAGAAGCTCAAGGCCTCCAGCTACAGCATCGTCAAGCGCGAAGACAAACCGACCAGCAGCAAGCCGTCGGCGCCGTTCATCACCTCCACCCTGCAACAGGCGGCGAGTAACCGCCTGGGCTTCGGCGTGAAGAAAACCATGATGATGGCCCAGCGTCTGTACGAAGCCGGCTACATCACCTATATGCGTACCGACTCCACCAACCTCTCGGTGGACGCGGTTGCGATGGCGCGTACATATATTGAAAGCGAATTCGGCAAGAAGTACCTGCCGGAGAAGCCGAACGTCTACAGCAGCAAAGAGGGCGCCCAGGAGGCTCACGAAGCGATTCGTCCTTCCGACGCGAACACCGAGCCGAGCAAGCTGAGCGGTATGGAGCGCGATGCCGAGCGTCTCTACGAGCTGATCTGGCGCCAATTCCTGGCTTGCCAGATGCTGCCGGCGCAATACCTGTCCACCACCGTCAGCGTGGGTGCTGGTGACTTCGAGCTGCGTGCCAAGGGCCGTATCCTCAAGTTTGATGGTTACACCCGCGTCATGCCGCAGATCGCCAAGCCGGGCGACGACGATGTGCTGCCGGACATGGCCCAGGGCGACACGTTGAAGCTGATCAAGCTCGACCCGTCCCAGCACTTCACCAAGCCGCCGGCGCGTTATTCGGAAGCCAGCCTGGTAAAAGAGATGGAAAAACGCGGTATCGGCCGTCCGTCGACCTACGCCGCGATCATTTCCACCATCCAGGACCGTGGCTACGTCGCGCTGCACAACCGTCGTTTCTATTCGGAAAAGATGGGCGATATCGTCACCGAGCGCTTGTCCGAGAGCTTCTCCAACCTGATGGACTACGGCTTCACCGCCGGCATGGAAGAGAACCTCGATGACGTGGCCCAGGGCGAGCGCGACTGGAAGAACGTGCTCGACGAGTTCTACGGCGACTTCAAGAAAAAACTCGAAGTGGCCGAAAGCCCCGAGAACGGCATGCGTGCCAACCAGCCGGTGATGACCGACATCCCGTGCCTGACATGCGGCCGCCCGATGCAGATTCGTACCGCGTCTACCGGCGTGTTCCTCGGTTGCTCGGGCTACAGCCTGCCGCCGAAAGAGCGCTGCAAGGCTACCGTCAACCTTGTGC
Organism: Pseudomonas sp. PS01298; assembly: GCF_029959745.1. Taxonomy (NCBI): domain Bacteria; kingdom Pseudomonadati; phylum Pseudomonadota; class Gammaproteobacteria; order Pseudomonadales; family Pseudomonadaceae; genus Pseudomonas; species Pseudomonas sp. PS01298. The sequence continues at coordinate 7,332 of NZ_JASCPP010000167.1, forward strand.
CGGGTGATGAAATCGCCGCCGACGACGAGGGTGAATCCGAGTCGCTGGTACTGCGTGGCAAGCACCGCTGCCCGATCTGCAGCACGGCGATGGATGCCTACCTGCTCGACGAGAAGCACAAGTTGCACATCTGCGGTAACAACCCGGATTGCGACGGCTACGAGATCGAGGAAGGCAGCTACCGCATCAAGGGCTACGAAGGCCCAAGCCTGGAGTGCGACAAGTGCGGCAGCGAGATGCAGCTCAAGACTGGCCGCTTCGGCAAGTTCTTTGGTTGCACCAACCCGACGTGCAAGAACACCCGCAAACTGCTGAAAAGCGGTGACGCGGCGCCGCCGAAAATGGACCCGGTGAAGATGCCTGAACTCAAGTGCGAGAAGGTCAACGACACCTATATCCTGCGTGACGGCGCTTCGGGCCTGTTCCTAGCCGCCAGCCAGTTCCCGAAAAACCGCGAGACCCGAGCGCCGCTGGTGCTGGAGATCGTGCCGCACAAGGACGAGATCGATCCTAAGTACCACTTCCTGTGTGAAGCGCCGAAGAAGGATCCCGACGGTCGTCCGGCCGTGATCCGCTACAGCCGCAAGACCAAGGAGCAGTACGTGCAGTCCGAAGTGGACGGCAAGCCTACCGGCTGGAAAGCGTTCTACGACGGCGGTAAGTGGAAGGTCGAGGACAAGCGCCAGGGCGCTTGATCGACGTTGTCGAGTAATACGAAGGTCGCCTGAAACAGGCTGAAAGCAAATGCCCCGACTTGTCGGGGCATTTGCTTTTGTGGTTATGCAAAAGGACTTTCCATTCAAGGCACGCAGGTTAGCTGTCAGAGAAATGAGTGACAGGTGACGGAACGTTCCCCATAAAGCTGACCACCTATTAGTCGGGTATTAGCCCGTCAATTATCTATAGAGGGTCAAGTGAAATGGGATTTGAAGTGATGCTGATGCCTGCGATTAAGGGCGCTGAGTTCTTGGTGGAGGGAGCAATAGGCTATGGCGCTAAACAATTCGAGAAGAAAGAAGCCGATGAGAAAGAGCCCGCAAACGTAGCTGGCAACGAAAAAAACGCCGCGCCTCCGCAGGTCACCTTTTAAGGCGAGCGCGCATACCATAAGTCGTGTCCGGGGAGTTCGGGCGCACGCCTCTCGCTGTCCTAGTGAGCTGTGGATATGAAGTAGAGTGTGTCGGGTGTGCAACTCGTAGATAGTTGGTGGAGGAGGGGGAGTGCCCGCCCTCTACTCCATGCTTGCAGTGTGGGCGGTTGATCCGTGACACTGTTAAGCCAGCATCACGCTTTTTCGTTGTGGAGACTGCCGTTATGGCCAACGAACTCTATACCCGTACCAACCAGAAAATTTACTTCGCGGGCTTATCCCTGGAAGCCCTTGGCCGCGCCGAGGAAGGGAAGGAGATGAATGCCATCGCGCTGGTCCAGGCGGGGCGTGAGGCGGCGTTGTTCCACCTGTACGGCGCGTTGCTGGGGCTGTGCCATGAAATCGCCGGGTTCTATCGCTTGCCCCAGGCGGGTTCGCCGCGCGCGGAAATGATCATGAACCGCGAAGTGCTGGAGACCATGGCTATTCCTGAGCTGGCCGAGCTGGTGGAAATGGCCCAGAGCCCTGATAGCTGGGTGGCGCGCCTGCTCAAGGCGCATGCGGATATGTTCCAGCCACCGCGAATTCCCCACGTGCCCAAGGGCGACGTAACTCAGCCGTTGATCGTAGCAGTTGCGCTGGAAGAGGAAGAGCCCAAGCCCCTGAGCCGGGAAGAGCTGGAAGGCTGGCGCCAGGAGCTGAAAAAGATGGCCCTGCGCTTTCGTGAAGGCCTCAACGAGTGCTGAGGCGGCGTCACTGATTTACACCAGGACGGGCTTGCTCGCGAAGGCGGAGTGCCAGGCGTTTATAGGGCACTGATACACCGCCTTCGCGAGCAAGCC
>NZ_JASCPP010000168.1:0-9225 GCF_029959745.1 Pseudomonas sp. PS01298
ATTGGATCAATGCGGTGTGCCCTTGCAGGCGGCCGGCTTGCCGGCGATGAGGGCTTCGCGCCTGGCTTCGGCCTGACGGACGTCATCGCCGGCAAGCCGGCGCCTACAGGGATAGGCGGTGTCAGTCGGTCAGGCGGTGTCTTTGAGCCAGAGCTTCTCGAAGCGCCAGGTGCTGAACAGTGACTCTTCCGATTGCGCACCTCCGACGCGGGTGGACACGCTGTCGAGCAGGTCGGCGTAGCCCCAGATCAACATGCCGCCGCGCTCGTACTGGATTTGCTGCACCTGATGCACCAGGGCCTTGCGTTTTTCCAGGTCGGGTTGGGCCATGGCGGCGAGGAACAGTTCGCTGAACTGCGGGTCGTTGAAGTGGGTCTTGTTCGACACCGCGAACGGTGCATCCGTGTGAATCGCACTGGCCAGGAACGGCGCGCCGATGCTGCCGCCGGTGCTCAGGGTCCAGTCGTTTTTCAGCGGGCCCTGGAACGTCGCCAGGTCCACCTGCTTGACCTTGAGCGTCACGCCGATGCGCTTGGCTTGTTCGGCCAGCACCAGCGCCGAACTCAAGCCGGGGCCCGGGGTGGTGATCAGCTCCACCTCGAGGTTTTCCTGGCCGGCGTCCTTGAGCAATTGCGCCGCGCGTTGCGGGTCGTGGGCGCGAGGGCCGAGGTCGTGGTTGAAGGTCGGGTCGCTGGGCGCATACAAATCGTTGGCCACGCGGCCCTGGCCGTTGAGCGCACGGCGCACCAGTTCCTCACGGTCGGCCATCAGGCGGAACGCCTCGCGCACGCGCAGGTCGTTGAACGGCGGTTTGTCCAGGTTCATGTCGAAGGACAGCCAGTTGCCGGTCACCGACTTGATCACCTGCAGGCGTGGGTCCTTTTGCAGGATCGGCAGTTGCTCGGTGGGCATCACGTTGGCCATGTCGATCTGCCCGGCGCGCAGGGCCGCGAGGCGTGAGACCTGGTCCTTGAAGTCGATGATTTCCAGCTCGTCGGCGTAGGGCTTGCCGTCCTTGTAGTAGTTGTCGAAACGGGTGAACAGCGAGCGCTGGCCGGGGGTAAAGCTTTTCAGTTTGTAGGGGCCGGCGCCCACCGGGTTGGTGACCGGGTGATAGTCCACGGGCACGATGCCGCCAAAGTTGACCCAGGTTTCCGCCAGCGGCATGTAGCTGCGTCCGTCACGAAAGCCCAGGCGCACGGTGCGGTCGTCGAGCTTGACCAGGTTGTCGCGGTCCACCCAGTGCAGCAGCGCCGCATACGGCGAGGCGAGTTGCGGATCGGTCAGGCGCCGGATCGAGAAGATCAGGTCATCGGCATCGATGGTCTTGCCGTTGTGGAACTCCAGGCCCGGACGCAGGCGCAGGGTCCAGGCGCTGGCGTCGGCATTCGGCTCGGCGAACTCGGCCAGCGCCAGGCGCGGCTGCATCTGCTCGTCCCATTCCCATAGCTTGCTGTACAGCGCGAAGCCGCGGACGATGCCGCTGCCAATCGGCTTGTGCGCGTCGAGGTTGCCACTCTGGTTGCCGTCGAGAATCCCCAGGCGCAGGCGTCCGCCGTAGCGTGGCTGGTCGTTGCCGGCGACCGCGCCGGGTGTGTCGCTGGGGCCGCAGCCCGCCAGCAGCAGGCCGCCGCCGACGGTTGCGCTGTAGCCGAGAAAGTCCCGGCGGCTGAGGAGTAAGGTCATGGCGTCAGGCCCCGCCATTGGCCGAGTGCAGTTCGCGCACCGGCTCCGGTGTGCGGCTCAGTTCGACCCGCTCGCTGCGAAAGTGCGGGAGGATATGCTCGCCGAGGCGATAGGCTTCTTCCAGGTGCGGGTAGCCGGCGAGGAAGAACAGGTCGATGCCGATGCTGTTGTACTCGCGAATCCGCGCCACCACGTTCTCGTAGCTGCCCACCAGCGCGCAGCCCGGCGGAATGCCGATATAGCCGAAGCCGGTCCACACATTGGGGTGAATGAAGAAGTCGTCGAAGCCCTGCGCTTCGTTCTTCTCGGCAAAGCCATGCTCATAGCTCAGTTTGCGCGCGGTGCGCAGCCCGGCATGCGCGGCCACGGCCTTGACCGCGCCACGGGCGATGCCTTCGTCGAAGAAGCGCTTGGCCTCGGTGCGGGCCAGGTCTTCGGTCTCGCGCGTGATCACGTCGATCGACAGGCCGAAGCGAATGTCGGTGCGTCCCCACTTGAGGGCGCGCTGGCGCAGGTCGGCGATCAGCGCGGCGATTTCATCCGGGTGCTCGGCGCGCATCAGGTAAAAGTCGGCGTGCTTGGCAGCGAACTCGCGGGCCGCAATCGACGAGCCGGCGGTGCAGATCAGCGGCAACTGGGCCTTCTTCAGCGGCCCGCGCAGGCCACCGCCATCGGCTTTGTAGAATTTGCCGTCGTAGTGGAAGGTCTCGTTGTGCCAATAGCCCTTGACCACGTCCATGAACTCGGTGGCACGCGCGTAGCGTTCATCGTGGTCGCTGTAGTCGCCAACCTGGCGCTGGATCGCGTCCGAGCCGCCGTTGATGATGTTCCAGACCAGCCGGTTGCCGGTGGCGCGCTGGTAGGTGGCCGCCTGCTGCACGGCCACCCACGGGGTGTAGTGGTAGGGCTGGAACGCCGTGACAAACTGCAAGGTGCGGGTCTCGCGGGCGAGCAGCGAGCAGACCGTCCAGGGTTCTTCACCGGTCGGCGCGTTGACCATCAACGCACCGCCGAACTGGTTGATCTCGGCCGCCTTGGCGATCTGCCCCAGGTAGTCGATATAGGTGAAGTGGTCGCCCACGCTGAACCCGGACACTGCGCCAGTGCTGTTGGCGCCGCCGCGATGCCAGTCGCCACGGTTGCGTGGATCGCCGGGCAGGAACTGGGTTTCGCCGTGCAGCGGCAGGCGGGTGAAGAATTCGATGCTCATGCAAGCCTCCTGCTTATTGCGCGCTCGGGGCGCACACCGGGGTAATCGGCTGGTCGTTGATGACCTTGTGGGCAAACGGGATCGAGTCCTTGAGCGACGCATTGACCGTGGCGCTGTGGCCCAGGCCCTTGTACAGGTGGCCTTCGACGATGGAGCCGGCGTTGCAGGCGTCCTGCATCAGCTTGACCTGGGTGGCGGCAGCGGGGGTGGTGTCTTCGGCGCCGGTGCCGATGAAGATCGGCTTGGAGGTCTTCAGGGTCGGGTAGGCAATTTGCGCGAGCCACGGCGCGAGTTGTTTGCCCTTGTAGTCTTTCTTGGTGTTGGCAATGCTCAGGCCGAGGCCTTCGACGTCGCCTTCCAGGGCAAACAGGCAACTGGTGCGCGCCTGTTCGAACAGCGGCAGGGCCTTGTCGGTGTAGAAGTCGGCCGGGTTGATGCTCGGGTCGTATTGCTGGGCCGCCAGCAAGGTGTAGAAACCGTAGGCCAGGGTCGGGTCGACTTTGTTGCGCACTTCTTCACTGGGGTTCTTCGCGTAGTCGAGGGTGTAGATCACGCCGGTGCCCACGCTGCCCTTGACGCCCAGGTTCGGCGCATAGGTGGCGGCATAGGCTGCGGCGGCAAAGGCCCCGGCACCGCCCTGGGACTGGCCGACGATCAAGACTTTATCCGCCAGCCCCGGCACATCGGCGACCACCGCCTTGGCGGCGTCGAGAATGCCGTAGGCCGCCATGCGGCTGTTGAGCAATGGATGGCCGCCGGGCACGCCGAGGCCTTGGTAGTCGGTGGCGACCACCGCAAACCCTTCTTCCAGCCAGCGGTTGAGGTAGGTCACATCGCGGTAGGAGCGACCTTGCCAGGACGGCGCGCACACGTCCGCCACGCCTACGGTGCCGTGGCCCCAGCTGACCACGGGCCAGCCGCCGGCCGGTGCCTTGCCCTTGGGCAGGAACAGCGCGCCGGAGACCACGATCGGCGTCTTGTTATCGATGCCATCGGTGGAGGTGTACAGAATGCGTTGGGCACTGGCGGCGTTTGCCAGGCTCAGGGTCTTGTCCAGCGGTTCGCTGCGCAGCAGTTTGCCGGGGGTGGCCGGAATGACTTTTTCCCAGGTGTAGAACGCCGAGACGCGGCCATCGCCTTGCAGCGGGTCGGGCTTGGGGGCGTGCACGTCGGCGGCGAAGGCGCTCATGGACAAGGCCAGTACGCTGAGACCGAAGGCGAAGGAGTGCGGCAGTTTCATCAGTCATTTCCCTATCAAGGATTAGTGCTGACCTGGCCACGCAGGGCCGGCCAGTAGTCGGTGAGTTTCAGGTCGATCAGGGCCTGGTTGGTGAAGCCGGTGGCCAGTGACGGGCCGATGTCGTAGGTGTCGCGAATCAGGTGGTTGGCCAGCGCGTAGGCGGTCAGCGCCTGGTAGTGGGCCTTGAGTTGCGCGTCGCTTTTCGGTGCCCAGCGATCTTTCCAGGCCACCGGGTCGTTCTGGTCGTCGCGGCGCAGCACGCTCTCGGCGGTGCCGGCGCGCGAAGACAACTCGTAATAGGCGTCCTGGTTCTGCGGCTGGGAAATCCACCACGCCGCCTTGACCCACGCGGTGGCGAGCAATTGGGTGATGTCCGGGTTCTGTTGCACAAACGCGTCGGTGCCCCACAGGTCCGAGACCAGGCGCCAGTCGTTGCTGCCTTGTTTGGTCGACCAGATGATCTTGCCCACGCCTTTGTCTTCCAGGGCGTAGGCTTCGCTGAGCAGCACGGCCGCATCGACCTTGCCGGCCGAGACCGCTGCGGCGCCGACCTGCGGGTTGAGGTTGGCGATCTTGAAGTCGTCGAGTTTCAGGCCCTTGCTGGCCAGGAAGTTGCTGAAGGCGAACTCCCAGGGACGGCCACGGTGCAGCGCCAGGCGCTTGCCCTTGAGATCTTCGATGGTCTTGGCGCTGGAGCCTTCGGGCACCACCAGGTAGATGTTGTTGCCGCTGCCCCCGGGCACGATCAGCTTGCCCGGCACACCGCCGGCACCGGCGATGACGGAAGGCAGGTCGCCGCGCACGGCGAAGTCCAGGCTGTTGTTGCTGAAGCCCTCGTTGATCTGTGGGCCGGCGCCGGCGTGGGGCAGGGCGATCCATTCCAGCTTGACCCCGCGCTCGCGCAGTTGCGCTTCAAGCCAGCCCTCCTCGATCACACGCCCAGCGATGCCACCAAACACCGGTTTACCGCCTTGGGTGTAGGCCACGATGGCGATTTTCACCGAGGTCGGAGCGGCGTGGACGGTGCTGATTGCAAGTACCCCGAACAGTGCCGCGATGGTCTTGCGCCAGAGGTTTTTCATGGGCGTTCTCCCTACCTGAATTGACAACCCCGGTAGGAGCCGGCTTGCCGGCGATGCGGCCCTTGAGCCTTGCAGCGCCTGAAAAGACGCTATCGCCAGCACGTCGGCTCCTGCACGGAGATCGTGTTGGGAGGGACAGAGCAGATTGCATGCCAGCCAGCGAAAAAAGCGCTCTAGCCCGCGTGTTGCAAGGCCTGCAGGGTTTCGTCGAAGGGTCGCTCGAAAGGCTGGTTGCTGATGGGCGAACACGCTAGTGCTGGCCGGTTGCTGCTCCAGCAGCAGTGCCAGGTGTCGCTGCTGGTATATTCGATCAGGGAATATATAAATATTAATTAATAATTAAATGGTCTAGAAAACTTCATGCACTATTGAGCACGCGCTTTTACTGCCAGGAATGCACCATGTCGCTGATCACCCATCCCAACGCCCGTGAATTGACCAAGTCGGTGCGTGCCACCGTGCTGGTCTTCAAGGACCCGCGCTCGCAGGAACTGCTGGCGCGTATCGAGCGCCTCGCGCCCAGCGAGGCCAACACCTTGATCATTGGCGAGACGGGCACCGGCAAGGAATTGGTCGCGCGGCACATTCACAATTTGAGTCGACGCGGACGCGAGCCCTTTGTCGCGGTGAACTGCGGTGCCTTCGCCGAAACCCTGGTGGAGAGCGAACTGTTCGGCCATGAAAAGGGCGCGTTCACCGGGGCTACCACGCACAAGGCTGGCTGGTTTGAAGCGGCGAACGGCGGCACATTGTTCCTCGATGAAATCGGCGACCTGCCACTGAACATGCAGGTGAAATTGCTGCGCGTGCTGCAGGAGCGCGAGGTGGTGCGCCTGGGGTCGCGAACGCCCATCCCGATCAATGTGCGGCTGGTGGCGGCGACCAACGTCAACCTCGCGGACGCGGTAGTGGCGGGGCATTTTCGTGAGGATTTATTCTACCGTCTGCACGTCGCGACGATCCGCCTGCCACCGCTGCGCGAGCGCCCCGGTGACATCCTGCCGCTGGCCGAATTCTTCCTTGAAGAGCACTGCCAGCGCCTGGGCTACAACCGCGCCAGCCTGAGCCTGGAGGCCGAGCGCAAAATGCTCGAACACAGCTGGCCGGGGAATATCCGCGAGCTGGAAAACGCCATTCACCATGCCTTGCTGGTGTGCCGCAACCAGCGTGTGCAACCGGCCGATCTGCACTTGGTGGACATGCGTTCGTCGGGCATTCGCCAGGACGAAGCCAACCATGCGCCGCCGGCCATCAGCGGCCCGGTCGACCTGGAAAGCGCACTCAACGCGCTGTTCGAGCAAAACATTCCAGACCTCTACGAACACATCGAAGAGACCATCTTTCGCGCGGCGTACCGCTACTGCCACGGCAACCAGTTGCAGACCGGGCGGCTGCTCAATATCAGCCGCAATATCGTGCGCGCGCGGCTGGAGAAGATCGGCGAACTGGGCAAGCCTGCGCTGCTCGACGGCCAGTAAACCGGGTGTTAGCGTTTCGAGCTTCTCTGAACCGTAGAGGGCTCGACATTGATCCGACTGACCGATTACATCGCCGATATTTCCCGCTCCGCACTGGCCCCCTGGGCCGACCTGTCGCCCTGGGCGCTGGTGACCCAGGCACCTGCTGTGGTTCGCCAGCTGCTGGCCGACCTGCCGGCTGACGACTACAGCGTGCAAGGCGAAATTGCTATCCACCGCAGTGCCATTGTCGAACCGGGCGCCTTGCTCAAGCCGCCGCTGATCATTGGCGCCGATTGCTTTATCGCCAGCGGCGCACTGCTGCGCGGAGGGTGTTGGCTGGATGCGGGCTGCATCATCGGCCCGGGTGCCGAGTTGAAAACTTCCTTCGTGTTCAGCGGCAGCAAGCTGGCGCACTTCAACTTTGTTGGCGATTCGGTGCTCGGCCACGGTATCAACCTGGAGGCGGGCAGCATCGTCGCCAACTACCGCAACGAGCGCGACGACAAGGAAGTGCAGGTGCGCGTCGCAGGGCTGTTGCAGCGCACCGGGTGCGACAAGTTCGGCGCGTTGCTCGGTGACCAGTGCCGCATCGGAGCCAATGCAGTGCTGGCCCCGGGGGCGGTGTTGGCGCCTGCCAGCGTGATTGGGCGCGGGCAGGTGTTCGACGCCGAGGCACCGATATAAACGCAAGGTTGAAAAGTTCGTGGTGTCGCGGCGGGATATTAATTAGAATGAATCTCATTTGAGACATAATCGCGCCCGTGCAGGTTGCTCGCCATGAATGATGCTGTTGTCCCTACGCACGCCCCCGAACTGACTTTGTCGTGCCTGTACCGCGAGCATCGCAGTTGGCTCGAAAGCTGGCTGCGGCAGCGCCTGGGCAATGCCTGGGATGCGGCCGACCTGAGCCAGGACACGTTCCTGCGGGTGCTTGCGAGTGCCCAGCCGATCGCGCAGATGCAGGAACCGCGGGCTTACCTGGTGACCGTCGGCAAGCGCCTGCTGGTGAATTTTCATCAGCGCCGCAGCCTCGAACAGGCCTACCTGAATGCCCTGGCCACCTTGCCCGAAGCCTGTGTACCGTCGCCCGAACAACGCTGGTTGGTGCTGGAAACCCTGCAGGCCCTGGATGAATTGCTCGATGGCTTGCCGGCCGTGGTTCGCCGCGCGTTCTTGTGGAGCCAGCTCGAAGGCCTGGGGTATCGCGAGATCGCCGAGCGCCTGGCAGTGTCCGAGCGCACCGTGAAGCGCTACATGGCCCAGGCTTATGAACATTGCCTGCTGGTGGAGCTGTGAACCGTGACGTCGCGCGTGCGGCCGCCCAGTGGCTGGCACTGCTGGAATCCGGCGCCGCCACCGAGCGTGATCACGCGGCCCTGCAGCACTGGCGCGACAGTCATCCCCAGCACGAACAGACCTGGCAGCGCGCGCAAAGCCTGCGCCAGCGCTTCAGTGAGCTGCCCCAGGCACTTGCCATGGCCAGCCTCGACCGCCCGCAGCCGGGGCGTCGCGCGGTGCTCAAGCGCGCATTGGGTGTGGCGGCACTGGTGCCGGCGGCCTGGCTGATCAGCCGCCAGATGCCCCTCGACGCCTGGCGTGCCGACCTGCGCACCGCCACCGGCGAGCGCAAGCGCCTGCCACTGGCGGACGGCGCCAGCCTGCAGCTCAACACCGCGACGGCAGTGGACGTGGCGCAACGCCGCGTGACCCTGGTCGACGGCGAACTGGCGCTGACGGTGCCGGGTACGGCAGCGCTGACCGTGGACACCCGCTATGGCCAATTGCGCGTCAGCCAGGCCGAGGTGTGTGTGCGGCAACTGGCTTCCGGCTGCCGGGTCTCGGTGCTCAAGGGTGCGGTGCAGGTACGCGACCTGAAAGGGCAATTGGCGACGCTGCAAGGCGGTCAACAAGCGTCTCTGCAAGTCAGCGGGCTGGGTGCCTGGGCGCCGTTCGATGTGCTGCAACTGGGCTGGCGCGACGGCGTGCTGACGGCACAGAACCAGGCGCTGGGGGATTTCCTGCGTGAACTGGAGCGCTATCGCCCGGGTGTATTGCGCTGGGATCCGCGCCTGGAATCGCTGCGGGTCACCGGCAGTTTCCGCCTCGATGACACCGACCGCATCCTCAGCCTGCTGGCTTCGACGCTGGGGCTGGAGCTGCACTCACGCACCCGCTATTGGGTGACCCTGGCACCGCGGGACACGGCTGTTTGAGGGTTGTGGTGGTGGTTGCCACTTGGAGTTATATGGCTGCTGCGTTTTTAATTGTGGTGAGCGGGCTTGCCCCGCGTTGGGCTGTGCAGCAGCCCCAATCCAGCAGAATGCGGTGTGTCAGGCAATCCTCGGTGTCAGGTTCTGGAGCCGCTTCGCAGCCCAACGCGGGGCAAGCCCGCTCGCCACAATGAGTTCATCAGCCCCAGAAATTCCAGAGATCACAATGAGGTCATCAGCCCCAGAAATTCCAGGGGTCACGATGAGTTCATCAGCCCCAGAAATCCCAGGGGGCACGATGAGTTCATCAGCCGCAGAAATGCCAGGGGCCACAATG
>NZ_JASCPP010000169.1:0-9063 GCF_029959745.1 Pseudomonas sp. PS01298
TGTATTTTTTTGATCGCTGTTTCGCGGAGTAAACCACCCCTGCAGGCTCCCGGCTTGCCGGGCGCCTACCAGGATCAGTTCATCCAGTTGCCACCGTCGACGTTGTAGGTCTGGGCCACCACATAGTCGGCCTCTTTGGACGCCAGGAAGATTGCCATCCCGGTCAGGTCCTCTGCCGTACCCATCCGCCCGAACGGCACCTCACCCCCTACCCGCCTCTTCTTCTCGCCAGGCGGCAAACCTTCATGCCTGGCGAACAGCGCATCCACGCCATCCCAGTGCTCGCCATCCACCACACCGGGGGCGATGGCGTTGACGTTGATGCCCTGCATGATCAGGTTCAACCCCGCCGATTGCGTAAGGCTGATCACCGCCGCCTTGGTTGCGCAGTAGACCGCCACCAGCGGCTCACCGCGCCGCCCGGCCTGGCTGGCCATGTTGATGATCTTGCCGCCGTGGCCCTGGCTGATCATCTGTCGCGCGGCAGCCTGCAGGGTGAACAGCGTGCCGGCGACATTGATCGAGAACAACCGCGCGTAGCTGTCGCGGGTGATGTCGACGATGGGCGCCAAGTCGAACAGCGCAGCGTTGTTGATCAGGATATCGAGCTTGCCGGCCTGGGCGACCACGGCGGCAATCGCGCTGTCGATGGAGGCCTGGTCGGTGACGTCCATCGCCACCGCGTAGGCCTGGGGGCCCAGTTCGGCTGCAGTAGCCTGGGCGCGTTGCAGGTCGATATCGGCGATGGCAACGGTGGCGCCTTCGGCAATGTAGGCCTGGGCAAACGCGCGGCCGATCCCGCGCGCCGATCCGGTGATCAGCGCGCTCTTACCTTCGAGTCGTTTCATTGAGGTGTCCTGTCAAAACTATTTCGGGTAGCCGGCGCGTTTCATCTCGCGCTCGGTGGTGGACTGCGCCTGCTGCAACGCCTGGTCAACCGACATGCCGCCGGTGAGCGCCGCCGAGAACAGCTTGCCGACGGAGGTGCCGATTGCCTGGAACTCGGGGATGGTCACGTACTGAATGCCCACGTACGGCACGGGTTTGGCCGAGGGGTGCGCGGGGTCGGCGTGTTTCATCATCTCCAGGGTCACCTGGGCGAACGGTGCAGCCTTGAGGTACGCCGCGTTGTAGGTGGATTGACGGGTGCCCGGCGGTACGTTGGTGATGCCTTCTTTATCCGCGACCAGCTGGATGTACTCCTTCGAGGTCGCCCAGGCGATAAATGCCTTGGCGGCGTCCTTGTGCTGGGAGGTGGCCGGGATCGCCAGCGACCAGGCGTAGAGCCACGAGGAGCCTTTGTCGGTGACTTCGGTGGGGGCAGCCGCGAAGCCGACGCTGTCGGCGACCTTGCTCTGGCTCTTGTCGGTGGTGAAGGAGCCGGCGACGCTGGCATCGACCCAGATCGCACATTTGCCGCTATTGAACAGCGCCAGGGTTTCGTTGAAGCCGTTGCTGGACACGCCCGGCGGGCCGTATTGCTTGAGGGTGTTGACGTAGAAGTTGGCGGCGGCGGTCCATTCGGGGCTGGTCAGCTCGGGCTTCCACTGCTCATCGAACCAGCGCGCGCCAAAGGCATTGGCCATGGTGCTCAGCAGTGCGATGTTTTCACCCCAGCCGGCCTTGCCGCGCAGGCACATGCCGTATTGGCCTTGGTCCTTGGCTGTGAGCTTGGCGGCGAACTCGCCAAGCTGCGTCCAGGTCGGGTGCGCGGGCATGCTCAGGCCAGCCTGCTTGAACAGGTCGGTGCGGTAGTAGGTCACGGTGCTTTCGCCGTAGAACGGCAACGCATACAGGGTGTCTTTGACCGACAGGCCCTGGCGCACCGACGGGAAGATGTCGTCGGCATCGTAATCGGCCGGCAACTGGGTCAGCGGCTCCAGCCAGTGCTTGGCGCCCCACAGCGGCGTCTCATAGGTGCCAATGGTGAGCACGTCAAACTGCCCGCCCTGGGTCGCGATATCGGTGGTGAGGCGCTGGCGCAGCACGTTTTCTTCCAGTACTACCCAGTTCAGCTGGATGTCCGGGTGTTGCTGCTCGAACACCTTGGACAGGCGCTGCATGCGGATCATGTCGCTGTTGTTGACGGTGGCGATGGTGACGGTGTCGGCGGCCTGACTGGGCATTGCCACTGCCAGGCCGGAAAGCAGGAACAACGCGTGCGGGAGCTTGAACATGGCGGTTTCCACCTGTTGTTTTTGTTGTTGAGCGCCGATTACAGCAGCTTGGCCAGCCCCCCACAAACGCAGGGCGAATGCTCGACTGATACTTTTTTAACCGCCGTTCCAGGATCAAAAAAGTATCAGTACCGGGCGGAACCAGGGGTAGCGCACGGCTTGCCAACCCGCGTATTTTGAGCCGATCCAACAAGTAAAAGAGGCATCACCATGCCCATCAGCCGCGCCCAACTGTTCGAACACCGCCCTGCCGAGCTTGAAGTGATCCTGCCTGAGCCGGACCACTGCTTTCGCTGGTTCGAACATGACTACCCCTATGACCTGGCGCGTTGGAATCACCATCCCGAATTTGAAATCCACCTGATCCGCCAGGGCAGCGGCAAGCTGGTGGCGGGCGACTATATCGGCGCGTTCGGCGCCGGGCATGTCGCGCTGATCGGCCCGGACCTGCCGCACGACTGGATCGGCGAGCTGGCTCCCGGTGAATACCTGAGCGGCCGCGACGTGGTGCTGCAATTTGACGGCGCCGCCCTCCTCGCCTTGCGCAAGACCCTGCCCGAACTCGGCGACTTGCAGCCGCTGTTCGAGCAAGCCCGGCGCGGCCTGGAGTTCACCGGCGCCACGGCGCTGCAGGCTGCCCGCCTGATGGAAGCCATCGGCAGTGCCCACGGCCTGCAGCGGTTGATCCTGTTCCTGCAGCTGCTCGACACCCTGAAAAACGCCCCGCCCCCTCAGGTAACGGCGCTGGCCAGCCCCTGCTACGCGCCGACCCTGGACGCACGCAGCGCCGAACGCATCAACAAGGCCTTCGACTACTTGATGACGGAGCTGACCGGCGACGTGCGTCTGTCGGTCATCGCGCAACAACTGGAGATGAGCGAACCGGGCTTCTCGCGCTTCTTCAAACGCAACACCGGCCATGGATTTATCGACCTGATGCGTAAATTCCGCGTGCAACGCGCCTGTCGGTTGCTGCTGCAGAGTGAGATGTCGGTGGCAGATATCTGCTTTGAAGTGGGCTACGCCAACCTGTCCAACTTCAACCGGCATTTTCGCATCGAGATGAACCAGACACCGAGTGAGTATCGGCGCGAAACCGCGATGCACCTGTTCAATCGCATCGAGAAAATGACACCCAGCCAATTTTGACCAAAAGGTCGATTAATCGCGCTTTTTCCCATTCAGCTCAATCCCTTGAACAAAGTTGGTACGCCACGTGCAAACGTTTGCGGAACGAACTTGCCAGCCAAGTTCACCACTACCCGCAGAATCGGGTTCCAACCGCGTACGAATAGGGATTTTCAATGCACCCCACCTCAAGGCCTCGTGCTTGCTTTGGTGTTTCCTTGCTACTGGCTGCCGTTACGGGAGTACTCAGTGCACCCATTTTGGCGCAGCAAAAACCCGTGGATGACTCGGCACAGGGCGAAACCCTCAGCCCCGAAGCCAGCCCGGCTAAAAAAGGCGTGTATTGGTCGGACTGGTTCAACCAGGACCTGACCTTGATCGGCAGCAAAGACATCAGCTTCGGCCCCAAGCCGCAGGACGACGTGTACCTGGAATACGAGTACTTCGGCCGCAAGGGACCTTTCGAGCTGTACGGCTACATCGACGTGCCGAAGATCCTCACCATCGGTAACAGTAATGACAAAGGCGTGTGGGACCATGGCTCGCCGGTGTTCATGGAGCATGAGCCGCGTATTTCCATCGACTACCTGGCGGGGCGCAGCCTGGCCATCGGCCCGTTCAAGGAATGGTACGTGGCATTCGACTGGATCTACGACCACGGCAGCAACAAGGACAACCGCGCCAACACCCTGTACAGCGGCCTCGGCACCGATGTCGACACCCACTCGCGGGTCAACCTGTCGGCGAACTTCTACGGGCGTTACCAGTGGGAAAACTACGGCGCCAGCAATGAATATTCCTGGGATGGCTACCGCGCGCAGATGAAGTACATCGTGCCCATCAGCAGTTTCGACAACGGTGCCTCGCTGACCTACATCGGCTTCACCAACTACGATTTCGGCTCGGACCTGCACAAGGACAACCCGGCACGCACCGCCAATTCCCTGGTGGCAACCAACGTGCTGCTGTACTCGTTCACGCACCTGCGCTTCACCCTGGTCGGTCGTTACTTTCATAACGGCGGCAACTGGGAGGATGGCAGCGAGCTGAACTTTGGCGAGGGCAACTTCCGCGCCCGCTCCGACGGCTGGGGTTACTACGCCGGCGTGGGCTATCAATTCTGATCAAGGAGCATTCGATGAAAGCGTTTACCCGTCTGTCACTGGCCATCGGCCTGGCGCTGCTGCCCCACGTGGTGCTGGCTGATACACCGGCGCCGATCAAGCCCAAGGTGATGCTCATCACCATGTTCGCCCCCGAGGCGCAAACCTGGATCGACCGCCTGGCACTCAAGCAGGAAGTGCGCGTGCCGGGCCTGTCGGCCGAATACCCGGTGATCCGCTGCAACACCGAGGACGTCTGCCTGCTGGTCACCGGCATGGGCCAGACCAACGCCGCCGCGTCCTCCCTGGCACTGGCCCTGTCGCCCAAGTTCGACCTGCGCCAGAGCTATTTCCTGATCGCCGGGATTGCCGGCATCAGCCCCAAGCACGGCACCCTCGGCACGGCGGCGTGGGCGCATTACCTGGTGGAATTCGGCACCCAGTGGGAGCTGGACTCGCGGGATGCGCCCAAGGAGTGGCCAACCGGCTATATCGGCATCAACACCAAGGGGCCCAACGAGAAACCACCGTTGGACTACAAGACCGAAGTGTTTGAGCTGAACCCGAAGCTGCAAGCCAAGGCGTTTGCGCTGTCACAAAAAGTCGAGCTCACGGAAAGCAAGGAATCCAGCGCCTGGCGCAAACACTACCCCGCCGCGCCAGCCAACCAGCCGCCGCAAGTCACCCGCTGCGACACCCTGGCGGGTAACACCTGGTTCTCCGGCACACGCCTGAGCGAGCGCGCCGAAGTCTGGACCCAGTTGCTCACGGACAATAAAGGCGAGTACTGCACCACCCAGCAGGAGGACAACTCCACCTACGAGGCCCTGCTGCGCGCCAGTCGCGAAGGGTTGGTGGATATCCAGCGCCTGGCGGTGGTGCGTGCCGGTTCCGATTTCGACCGCCCTTATCCTGGCTACAGCGAAGTGGACAACCTGCTGAAGTACGCCGATCAAGGCGGTTTTGTACCGGCGCTGGAGAACCTGTACCGCACGGGCAACCCGCTGGTGCAAGCGATCTTGAAGAACTGGTCGGCGTGGGAAAAAGGCGTCCCCGAAGCCTGACGAGCGTTGACTTGTGGGGGGGCTGGCTTGCCTGCGAAGGCGGCGGGTCAGCCAACTTCGCCGCTACTGATCCAACTACTTCGCGGGCAAGCCCGCTCCCACAATGGAGCTGCGCTAGAGACGGGACTCAGGCCTTCACTCGATCAGTGTGGGAGCTGGCTTGCCTGCGATGGCGGTGGGTCAGCCAGCTTCGCCGCTACTGATCCACCGCCTTCGCGGTCAAACCCGCTCCCACACTGGAAATGTGCCAGACACGGGATTCAAGCCTGCACTCGATCAGTGTGGGAGCTGGCTTGCCTGCGAAGGCGGCGGGTCAGCCAACTTCACCGCTACTGACACTCCGCCTTCGCGGGCAAGCCCGCTCCCACGGTGGAGCTGCGCCAGACACGGGACTCAAGCCTGCACTCGATCAGTGTGGGAGCTGCGCCAGGCACGGGACTCAGGCCTGCACTCGATCACTGTGGGAGCTGGCTTGCCTGCGATTGGGCTGGGTCAGCCAGCTTCGCCGCTACTGACACTCCGCCTTCGCGGGCAAGCCCGCTCCCACAGTGGAACTGCGCCAGACACGGGACTCAGGCCTGCACCCGATCACTGTGGGAGCTGCCTGCGATGGCGGTGGGTCAGCCAACTTAGCCGCTACTGATACTCCGCCTTCGCGAGCAAGCCCGCTCCCACCGTGGAGCTGCGCCAGACACGGGACTCAAGCCTGCACTGGATCACTGTGGGAGCTGGCTTGCCTGCGATGGGGGTGGGTCGGCCAACTTCATCGCTACTGATCCACCGCTTTCGCGGGCAGGCCCGCTCCCACAGTGGAGCTGCGCCAGACACGGGACTCAGGCCTGCATTCGCTCCCCCCTTTTTTGACCGTGTCAGGGCAGGAGGATGATCTTGTCTGCAATGCCCTGGTTTACGTCTTGATAGCACTGCACACCGTCGGCCAATGCCACTTCGCGCAGGCCGGTGGGCAGCGGCAGCAGGCCTTCATCGAAGAAGCGTCCGAACTGCTCGAGCATCACCGCGCATTGCTCGCAGTTGTAGAGCAACGAATTGATCCCCACTACCGAGCCACCCTTGCGGTACAGGGCCAGGGCCGGCAATTGCACGTGGCCGTCCACCGGCGCGGCGATGATCGCGATGCGACCGAATGGCGCCAGGCCCGCCACGGCCGCCGGCAACCAGAAACCGGTGGTGTCGAAGATCACATCGGCACCGCCCTTGAACACCGCGTTCACCTGCGCGCCCAGCTCGTCCGGCGTGCCCAGGGCAATCGCGTCGACACCCTGCGCCTGCAACACCTCGACCTGCTCGACCTTGCGCACCGCCGCCAGCACCTGGGCCCCGCGAATTTTCGCCAAGGCCAGCGCCGCGCTGCCGACCGCACCATTGGCGCCGATCACCAGCAGCCGCGTGCCTTTGCCGACACCGCTGCGTTCCAGCGCATCCCAGGCGGTGGTGTACGGCACGCCAAGGCTTGCGGCCTGGGCAAAACTCAAGTGGCTGGGTTTATGCGCCACGCCCTTGGCGGACACGGTGAGGTACTCGGCGTGAGAACCATCGGCGAAAAAGCCCAGGTCGCGTCCGGTGCCCCACACGGCCTGACCGACCAGCGCCTGCGGCCCCTGCACCACCACACCGGCAAAATCGCGGCCCGGAATGCGCGGCAAGGTGGTGTAGGGGAAGCGGCCGAGCACGTTTTTTACATCGCTGGGGTTCAGGCCCGCGGCCTTGATCTGGACCAGAACTTCACCGGCCGCCGGCACCGGGGTAGCGACGTCGACGAAACCCAGGGCGTTAAGGTCGCCGGTAGCGGAAAACTGCAGTGCTTTCATGACGCAATCCTTAGGAGAGAAAGAAAATCAGGACAACCAACCGCTGACCAGCTGCCGCCCCATGGGCCACAACTGCTCGCCGAGCAGCATGCCCATCAGGCCCACCAGGGCGATGGCCGGCGGCGCGGGCGAGCGGAAATCCAGCGCGCCGTAAATCACGCCGACAAACAGGCCGATGGCGAGGGAGATCAGGTAGTTCATGGGGGCTGCGCCTCAGGGGGTTGATGGGCTCAGTGTAGAGAGCCCATTTCTGAAGCATCGGCCAAGTGCTTCAGGATTTCGGCCAACCCCTCAGCCGACGTATTGCGAAGGCGCCACACCGAGTTCGCGGCGAAACATGTCGCTGAAACTGCTCGGCGAGTACCCAAGCGAACGTGCGATCGCACTGACAGACTGGCCCTGGATCAACTCCGCCACCGCCGTGGCCAGTTGCACCTGGCGGCGCCATTCGGCAAAGCCCATGCCCAGGTTGTGCTGGAACAGCCGCGCCAAGGTGCGCACGCTGGCACCGGCCGTGTCTGCGTGCTGCTCGAAGGGGATTTCCAGGGACGGCTCGGCCATCACCGATTGGCATGCGTTGATCAGGCGTCGGTCGGCCTCGACCGGCATGGCGATGCGGATTTGCGAGCGACGCGCCCGTTGCAGCTCCAGCAGGGCCAGGCCGACCACCGCGTCGTAATACGCCGCGTCACCGCTGTCGCCCTGCTCCACCAGCGCGACGATCAGCTCACGCAGCAGCCCGCCAACCTCAATCACCTGCACTTGGCTGTCCAGTGTCGCCGCCAATGATGGGCGCAGGTAGATATTGCGCATCTGCAGGTCCGACACCACCCGGATCCCGTGCTCCACCCCAGGCGGCAACCACACGGCACGCTGGGGCGGCACCACCAAGGCTTCGCGGGGGGTCTCGACCCACATCACGCCGCTCATGGCGTAGAGCAATTGTCCCCAGTCGTGACTGTGCGGCTCCACGTACAACCCACGCGGGTAAGTACGCGCCAAAGGCTGCACGGGGACGGCGTGATCACTGAGGTCGGGGGGCGCAGCCAGGGCCATGGGGGGCACATTAATCAAGGGTGAGCCGCCATGGTAATGACCACCGCTCGACAATCCGAGTGAATTTTTAGCGCCCGCGAGGATCACTTGCTTTACACCACCAGGGTTGATGGGCCAATGAATAACGCAAAACTGTTCGTGATCGACTACAGCCTCCATGGCGAGCCGAAGTCATTCATCATCCGCCTGGAAAAGCTCGACACCCTGGAAGCCTGGCATTGGGCAAGCTGTGATGCCGGCGTGGGCCGTATCGGCCGTTTCGCCCGTGAGCAGGTCAAGAAGACCAGCCGGGAGCAGGCCGAGAAGTTCGGCATTACCAACGTGCAATGGCGCCGCTCGGATGCGCGCGCTCAGGCTTGATCAGGGAGAGAACCATGGATTCAATCAATGGCAGGGCGCGCATTGATTACACCCGCGACACTTTGTTCGGGCCGCTGGCCAAACAGGCCGAGTGTCAGGTGAGCCTGCAACACGCGCCAGGCTGGCTGGTGCTGAAGGTTTTCCAGCCATTGCCGGATGATCTGCATGACGCGCAAACCGTGGTATTTGCGCTGGAGGGCCGCCGTACCAGCGGCGTGGTGAAAGACCGTCAACGCCTGCCCGATCATAGCCTGCGGCTCGAACTCGAACGCCAGTGACCGCAGAAACTGCGTAGGAGCCGGCTTGCCGGCGATGGCGACCTCAAGATTCGTGCAGTCCTTGGGGG
>NZ_JASCPP010000016.1:0-83740 GCF_029959745.1 Pseudomonas sp. PS01298
CTCCCACATTTTGAATGCATTCCAAGTGTGGGAGCGGGCTTGCTCGCGAAAGCGGCGAAGCGGTCTCGGCACTAAACCGGATCACCTCCCACAACGGATCACCCCAATCCCCCCAACAACCCGGCTCCCACATTCGGAATGCAGTCCAAATGTGGGAGCGGGCTTGCTCGCGAAAGCGGCGAAGCGGTCTCGGCACTAAACCCGGCTCACCTCCCACAACGGATCACCCCAATCCCCCCAACAACCCGGCTCCCACATTTGGAATGCAATCCAGTGTGGGAGCGGGCTTGCTCGCGAAAGCGGCGATGCGGTCTCGGCACTAAACCCAGATCGCATCCCACAGCGGATAGTCGCCGATTCGTTCTACCAAGTTGGCCCGCAATGGATTAGCCACCACATACCGGGCCATTTTCACCAGGTCGTCTTCCTTTCGTAGCGCACGATCATGAAAGCTGGTTTGCCAAAGCCTGCCTTTGCGACCGCTGGCGCCGTTAACGGTGCGGGTGCTTTTGGATTTCACCTGGCACATCAGGTCTCCCAAGGAGCCTTTTTGCAGTTCGATCAGCCAGTGGAAATGGTCTGGCATCACCACCCAGGCCAGGGAGTTGGCCAGCCCTTGGTACTGGGCGAGCCGGAATTGCCCGACCACCAGGCGGCCGAGGTGGAAGTCGCGAAATATCGGCAGGCGTTCGTGGGTGTTGGTGGTGATCAGGTAGACACGGTTCGATTCGCTGAACCGCCCGATACGCAGGCGGTGTGAAGTGGCTAAATCAGGCATTCCATGGCCTCTCTTCAAGTGGTGTCCTGAGAGGCTAGATCTCGCCGATCAATGCTGGGCGCCAGGCTTTTGGCAGGATGTGTCTGGAAAGCCGCTTTCGCGAGCAAGCCCGCTCCCACTGGGGGTGGAGGGATTCGAACATTTTGTGTTCAGCACCGCATAAGTGCAGGCGCTGGCTTGCCTGCGATGCAAACACCATCCTCCATCAGTCCGGCTCACACCCCTTGAGCACCAACCGGATGATCGTCTGCGCCGCCGCTTCATAGTCCGCCTCGTCCAATTTGGCCTTTCCGGTCACCGCCGAGATCTGCCAATCGAAATCCGCATAGGTCTGCGTCGCGGCCCAGATGCTGAACATCAGGTGGTTGGGGTCAATGGCGGCGATCAGGCCGCGATCTACCCAGTTCTGGATGCAGTCGATGTTGTGCTTGGCCTGGGCGTTGAGCTGTTCAACCTGGTCGGCACTGAGGTGTGGCGCGCCGTGCATGATTTCGCTGGCGAACACCTTGGAGGCGAAGGGCAGGTCGCGGGAGATGCGGATTTTCGAGCGGATGTAGTTGCTCAGCACCACCGACGGCTCACCCTCGGGGTTGAACGGCGTGGACGCTGCCAGGATCGGCTCGATAATGCTTTCGAGCACCTCGCGATAGAGGTTGTCCTTGGACCTGAAGTAGTAATAGACATTGGGCTTGGGCAGCCCGGCCTTGGCGGCGATGTCGCTGGTTTTGGTCGCGGCGAAGCCCTTGTCGGCAAACTCCTCGCTGGCCGCCCGCAGGATCTTTTCTTTGTTGCGCTCGCGAATGGTGCTCATAAACCAGGGTTTTCCTTGCCAGGACAGGCGGTTGCGCATGGTAGCACCGGCCTTGCGCAGCGCTCAAGAATCCTACTCCAGGCCTTGCAGGCCGGGGGCTTGCGCCAGATTGTCTGTCTTGATGCTGAACGCATTCAAGGTTGTACAGGCATAGGCCGGACGCGCTGCTAGAGTTCAGGTCAGCCACCGACTCATTGCAGCGGTCGGTCTATCCTGATTTCGGCGTTCGAGAGAGAAACCGTGGAGAAAAGCAAACGACGCACGTTCGCCTGGCTGGCGGGCGTCGTCCTGGTGGTACTGGCGATTGTCCTGGGTCTCCATTTCTTCACCGCGCAGCACAAGGGCAAGCCTGCACCCACAGGTGAACCGGTAGCCGTGGTGCCCGTCGCCTTGCAGGATGTGCCGGTGTACATCGACGCCCTCGGCACCGTGACCCCGACACGCAGCGTCACGGTGGTCAGCCAGGTCGACGGCATCCTCAGCAGCGTCGAATTCAAGGAAGGCCAGCACGTCAGCAAAGGCCAGGTCATTGCCCGCATCGACGACCGTGCGCTCAAGGCGCAATTGGCGGTGGCCAAGGGCACGCTGGCGCATGACCAGGCCGTGTTGAGCAATGCCCAGCGCGACCTGGCCCGCTATCGCGACCTGGTCAAGGCCGGCTCCACCAGCCAGCAAACCCTCGATACCCAGGCCGCCCTGGTGCAGGAGCAGCAGGGCACCGTCGCCGCCGACCAGGGCAATGTGCAAAACCTCGAGGTGCAACTGAGCTACTGCACCATCACCTCGCCGGTCGATGGCGTGGTTGGCTTGCGGCTGGTCGACCCCGGCAACTACGTGACCACCACCAGCACCACCGGCATTGTGGTCATTACCCAGATGAACCCGGCCACGGTGGTGTTTGCCGTGCCCGAAGATGACCTGGGCAGCATCGACCAGGCCATGGCCCGTGGCAGCGTGACCGTGCTGGCCTACGACCGCAATAAAAAGACCCTGCTGGCCACCGGAAGCCTGCTGGCCCTGGATAACCAGGTCGACACCAGCACCGGCACGATCAAGGTCAAGGCGCAGTTCGACGACGCAGGTGATGCGCTGTTCCCCAACCAATTCGTCAACGCGCGTCTCAAGGCCGACACCTTGAGCCAGGTCGCCGTGGTGCCGACCCGGGCGATCCAGCACGGCAGCAAGGGGGATTTCGTGTTTGTGGTCAACGGCGACAAGGCCGCGCTGCGCAACGTCAAGACCGGGCCGTCGATGGGCGATGTCTCGGCGATCCTCGACAACGGCGTCAAGCCTGGCGAGCAGGTGGTCACCGAAGGTGCCGATAAACTTGACGACGGTTCGCCGGTAAAAGTCGTCGCCCAGTAAGGAGCTGCCGGTCATGAATGTCTCGCAGCCCTTTATCGAACGCCCGGTGGCAACCACGCTGATGATGGTGGCCGTGCTCTTGCTCGGGTTGCTCGGGTACCACTTGCTGTCGGTGTCGGCGTTGCCCGAGGTCGATTACCCGACCATCCAGGTCTTCACCCAATACCCCGGCGCCAGCCCGGATGTGGTCAGCTCCTCGATCACCGCGCCGCTGGAGCGCCAGCTCGGCGAGATGCCGGGTCTCAAGTCGATGAATTCCACCAGCTCCGACGGCGCCTCGGTGGTGACCCTGCAATTCGACTTGTCGTTGTCCCTGGATGTCGCTGAACAAGAAGTGCAGGCGGCGATCAACGCGGCCGGTACCTTCCTGCCGGCGAACCTGCCGTACCCGCCGGTGTACAGCAAGGTCAACCCGGCGGACGCGCCGGTGCTGACGCTGTCGCTGACCTCCGATGTGCTGCCGCTGACCAAGATCGAAGACCTGGCCGACACGCGCCTGGCGCAGAAAATTTCGCAGATCACCGGCGTCGGCCTGGTCACCATCAGCGGCGGCCAGCGCCCGGCGGTGCGGGTCGAGGCCAATACCTCGGCGCTGAACAGTCTCGGCCTGTCCCTGGATGACCTGCGCACCTCGCTGGGCACCGCCAACGTCAACCAGGCCAAGGGCAATATCGACGGCAAGTTCCAGGCGTATTCCATCGGCGCCAACGACCAACTGCAATCGGCCGAGGAGTACCGCGACCTGGTGATCGCCTACAAGAACGGCGCGCCGATTCGCCTGTCGCAGATCGCCAGTTCGACCCAGGGCGCCGAAAACCCGCGCCAGGCCGCCTGGACCAACAGCACGCCGTCGATTGTGTTGAATATCCAGCGCCAGCCTGGCGCCAATGTGATCCAGGTGGTCGACCGCGTGCAGCAATTGCTGCCCAAGCTGCGCGCCAGTTTGCCTGCCACATTGAAGGTCGACGTGCTCACCGACCGCACCCAGACCATCCGCGCGTCGGTCACCGATGTGCAGTACGAATTAGCCATGGCCATCGCGCTGGTGGTGATCGTGATTTTCATCTTCCTGCGCAACGTCGCGGCGACGATCATTCCGGCGGTGACCATCCCGTTGACGCTGGTGGGTACGCTGGCGGTGGCCTATGCCATGGGCTTTTCCCTCAACAACCTGACGCTGATGGCGCTGACCATCGCCATCGGTTTTGTGGTGGATGACGCGATCGTGATGATCGAAAACATCACGCGCTACCTGGAGGCCGGTGACTCGCCGCTGGAGGCGGCCCTCAAGGGCTCGGCGCAGATCGGCTTCACGATCATCTCGCTGTCGATTGCGCTGATCGCGGTGATGATCCCGTTGCTGTTCATGGGCGATGTGGTCGGGCGGCTGTTCCGCGAATTCGCCATGACCGTGGCGGTGACTATCGTGATCTCCGCGCTGATTTCCCTGACGCTCACGCCGATGATGTGCGCGCGGATGCTCAAGCACCGGCAGCAGGAACACCGGGTGGATTTCTTCGACCGCATCAACACGCACTATGTGCGGGGCCTCGATTGGGTGCTGGCGCACCGCACGCTTACGTTGATCTCGGTGGTGCTCACCGCAGCCCTGACCCTGGTGACACTGGTGCTGATGCCCAAGGGCTTTTTCCCTGATCAGGACACCGGCCTGATCCAGGGGATTTCCCAGGCGGCGCCGACCATTTCGTTCCAGCAGATGCAGGTGGAGCAGCAGCGCCTGGCCGCGCGGATTCTCAAGGATCCGGCGGTGCAGAGCCTGTCGTCCTTCGTCGGCATCGACCAGACCAACCCGACCATCAACCAGGGCAACCTGCTGATCAACCTCAAGCCCCGAGGCGAGCGCGACAGCAGCACCGAAGTGATCCGCCGCCTCGCCGATGCCAATGCCGACGATGCCGGCATTCGCCTGTACCTGCACTCGGTGCAGGACCTGACGCTGGACGCCACGGTGTCCACCACCAGCTATCGCCTGGGCCTGCAAGCCACCGACCCGGATGAGCTGGAGCAGTGGACCAACAAGCTGCTCGCGGCGATCAAGCAGGACCCGATGTTCACCGACGTGCAAAGCCAGGCGATGCAGTTTGGCAACCAGATCCAGCTGACCTTCGACCGCGCCACCGCCTCGCGCCTGGGCATCACCCCGCAAGCCATCGACGATGTGCTGTATGACGCGTTTGGCCAGCGCCAGGTGTCGACGATCTACACCCAGCTCAACCAGTATCACGTGGTGATCGCCACCGATCATCCGCCGCGCAACCTGCCGGATCTGCTCACCGGCTTGTACGTGGACATTCCCGCCGGCGGCGTGGCGCCGCTGTCGAGCATGGCCACGATGCAGGTGGTGCGCACCCCGGTGACCATCAATCGCCTGGGGCAATTTCCCTATGCGGATGTGTCGTTCAACCTCGCGCCGGGGCAAACCCTTGGCGCAGCGGTGACCCGCCTCAAGGACATCGAGGCCAAGGTCGGCCTGCCGCTGTCGGTGCAGGCCAACCTTGAGGGAGCGGCGGCGACGTTCGAGGCGTCGCTGTCCAACCAGGTGTTCCTGGTGGTGGCGGCGATTGTGGTGGTGTACCTGATGCTGGGGATTCTCTACGAGAGCTTCGTGCACCCGGTGACGATCCTCTCGACGTTGCTTTCGGCCGCCCTCGGCGCGTTGCTTGCGCTGCTGGTCACTGGCACGCAGTTCGACATCATCGGTTTGATCGGCATCGTGCTGTTGATCGGCATCGTCATGAAGAACGGCATCATGATGGTCGACTTCGCCCTGGCACTGCTGCGCGAGGGCGGGCTGACCCCGGTGGCGGCGATCCGGCAGGCGGCGGAGTTGCGGTTTCGGCCGATCCTGATGACCAGCATGGCCTCGCTGTTCGGCGCGGTGCCGCTGGCGCTGGGCACTGGTATCGGCTCGGAGCTGCGCCATCCACTGGGCATCGCGATCATTGGCGGGCTGATGCTCAGCCAGTTGCTGACGCTGTTTTCCACCCCGGTGATCTTCCTCGCCATGCACGGGCTGGAACAGCGCTTCAGCCGGCGCCCGGTTGAAGCGGACCCGGCGCAATGAACCTCAGCGCGCCGTTTGTCCATCGCCCCATCGCCACCACCCTGATGGCGGCGGGGCTGGCGCTGTTCGGCGCGCTGGCCTTTATGCTGTTGCCGGTGGCGCCGTTGCCGGAGGTGGATTTCCCCACCATCAGCGTCAGTGCCTCGTTGCCTGGCGCCGACCCCAATACCGTCGCCAGTTCGGTGGCCACGCCGCTGGAGCGCGAGTTCGGGCAGATCGCCGGGGTCACGCAAATGACCTCCGCCAGCAGCCTCGGCTCCACCCGCATCACCCTGCAGTTTGACCTCAACCGCGATATCGACGGCGCCGCGCGCGACGTGCAGGCAGCGATCAACGCGGCGCGCACCAACCTGCCGAGCGACCTGTCCGGCAACCCGACCTATCGCAAGGTCAACCCGGCCGACTCGCCGATCATGATCATCAGCCTGACCTCCGACAGCGCCACGCCGGGGCAGATGTACGACGTGGCCTCGACCCTGCTGGAGCAGAAACTGTTGCAGACCACCGGCGTCGGCGACGTGACGGTCGGCGGCGGTGCGCTGCCGGCGGTGCGCGTGGAGCTCAACCCGGATCGCCTCAACCAGTACGGCGTCAGCCTGGAGCAGGTGCGCCAGGTCATCAGTGCCTCGAATGCCAACCTGCCCAAGGGCAACGTGGCAATCGGTGACCGCTCCTACGGGATTGGCGCCAATGACATGCTGCTCAACACCGACGACTACGGCCCGTTGGTGGTCAAGGAACACAACGGCGACCTGATCCGCATCGCGGACCTCGGCTACGTGCGCGAAGACGTGCAGGACCTGCGCAACTTCGGCCTGTCCAACGGCAAGCCGGCGGTGTTGCTGGTGGTGTTCAAGCAACCCGGCGCGAATGTGATCGACACGGTGGACGCGGTAAAAGCCTCGCTACCGTTTCTGCAAAGCTCGATCCCGGCGTCGATCAAGCTCAACCTGTTGATGGACCGCACCACCACCATCCGCGCCTCGCTGCATGATGTGGAAGTGACCCTGCTGGCGTCGATCCTGCTGGTGACGCTGGTGACGTTCGGGTTTTTCCGCGACTGGCGCAGCACGCTGGTGCCGGCGATCGTGGTGCCGCTGTCGTTGCTCGGCACCTTCGGCGCGATGTACTTCCTCGGCTACAGCCTGAATAACCTGTCGTTGATGGCGCTGACCATTTCCACCGGGTTTGTGGTGGACGATGCCATCGTGGTGGTGGAAAACATCATGCGCCACCTGGAGAAAGGCGAGAGCCGGGTCCAGGCCGCGCTGAATGGCGCCAAGGAGGTCGGCTTCACTGTGCTGACCATCAGCGTGTCGCTGGTCGCGGTGTTCATTCCGCTGCTGTTGATGGGCGGGATTGTCGGGCGGCTGTTCCGTGAGTTTTCGGTATCGCTGTCGGTGGCGATCGTCATCTCGATGCTGATCTCGCTGACGGTCACGCCGATGCTCGCCAGCGTGTTGCTGCGCGCGCCCAAGGAGGTGCACGAAGGCGATGAACACCCGGATTCGCGTTTTCACCGTTTCTACGACCGGACCCTGGGGTGGGTCATCGAGCATTCGATCCTGATGGGCCTGGTCACGGTGCTGGTGATTGTGCTGGCCGGGGTGCTGTATGTGCTGGTGCCCAAGGGCTTTTTTCCCCAGGAAGACACCGGCCGCCTGCAGGGCAGCATCCTGGCCAACCAGAGCATTTCCTACGGGGCAATGCAGAAGGACTTCACCGAGATCAACCGCAAGGTCATGACCAACCCCAATGTGGAAACCGCCGCCGGGTTTGTCGGTGGCGGCGGCGGTGGCGGTGGGGCGGTCAACAGTGCGCAGATGTTCGTGCTGCTCAAGCCACTGGGCGAGCGCAAGGACGACGCCACCCAGGTGATCGGGCAAATCCGCCACGCCCTCGGTGACTTGCCCGGCACCAAGCTGTTTCTGCAGTCGGCGCAGGACATCACCGTAGGCGGCCGGCAAAGCGGCGCGCAATATCAGTACACGCTCACCGCCGATGACCAGTCATCCCTGGACGAGTGGGTGCCGAAGGTGGTGGCTGTGTTGCGCAAGCTGCCGCAGTTGACCGACCTGAACACCGACCAGCAGGACAACAGCCTGCTGGCCAATGTCGGCATCAACCGCGACACGGCGGCGCGGCTCGGGGTGAGCATGTCGGCCGTCGACCAGACGCTGTACGACGCCTTTGGCCAGCGCCAGGTCTCGACCCTCTACCGCGCCGCCAACCAGTACCACGTGGTGATGGAAATCGCCCCCGAATACTGGACCGACCCGTCGGCGCTCAAGGGCATTTATGTGCCGGTGGGCAGCGCGGCGCTGGCCAGCAAAGGCAGCGTCGTCGCGCCCAACCTGGCGGCGCAGTCGACCTTGGTGCCACTGTCGGCGATTGCCGATGATTCGGTGGCGCGCACGGCGATTTCCATCAGTCATCAGGGCAGTTTTCCGGCGGTAACGGTCTCGTTCAACCTGGCGCCCGGCACGTCCATCGGCCAGGCCACCGCCTTGGTCGACGACGCGGTGAAGCAACTGCGCATGCCCGCCAGTGTGGTCGGGCAGTTCGCCGGCACTGCCCAGGTGTTCCAGTCGTCGGTGGCCAGCGAGCCGTTGCTGATCGTCGCGGCATTGCTCTCGGTGTACATCGTGCTGGGCATTCTGTATGAAAACCTGATGCACCCGCTGACGATTCTTTCCACCTTGCCTTCGGCGGGTGTCGGTGCCTTGATCGCGTTGCTGCTGACCGGCACCGAACTGTCGATCATCGCGCTGGTGGGCGTGATTTTGTTGATCGGCATCGTCAAGAAGAACGCGATCATGATGATCGACTTCGCGATCACTGAACGGCGCGAATTCGGGCTCACGGCCAAGGCGGCCATTCGCCGTGCGTGCCTGATCCGCTTCCGGCCGATCATGATGACCACCCTGGCGGCGATCCTCGGCGCGCTGCCGCTGGTGCTGGGCACCGGCTATGGCTCGGAACTGCGCCGGCCGCTGGGGATTTCGATTATTGGCGGGTTGCTGCTCAGCCAGGTGCTGACGCTGTACACCACCCCGGTGATTTACCTGTGGCTCGACCGGGCGTCCCAGCGCCTGGGACGGCATAAGGAAGCAAGCGCATGAAACTCACAGACAGCGTGCTGTTGTTAAGCCTGGTACTCGGTGGTTGCATGGTCGGGCCCGACTATCAAAAGCCTGCGATGCCGCTGCCGCAGACCTTCAAGGAGGGCGCGCAATGGCAACGCGCGGCGTCCAATCCCCAGGGCGCGTTGGACAGCCAATGGTGGCTGGCGTACCAGGACCCGGTGTTGAATGACCTGGTGGCGCGCTCGGCCCAGGCCAACCAGTCGATCATTGCCGCTGAAGCCGCGTATCGGCTGGCCCAGGCGCAAGTGGCGTCGAGCCGCGCCGGGCTCTGGCCGACGGTGGGCGTGGGCTTGTCCGGCTCGCGCGGCGAGGGCGGTGACGGCACCACGTCCAGCAGCACCACGTCGACGGGCGTGAAAAACAGCGTCAGCGCGACGTTGACCGCCAGCTGGGAGCCGGACCTGTGGGGCGAGGTGCGTCGCGGCATCGAGTCAAGCCAGGCCGCCGCGCAGCAATCCGATGCGTTGCTGGCCGGGGTGCGCTTGTCGATCAGCTCCAGCGTGGCCAGTAACTACCTGGCGCTGCGCCAGATGGATATCGACGTGCGCCTGCTCCAGCAGCAACAGGCGATCAACCAGCAGTTGCTGGCCATGATCCAGGCCCAGTTCACCCAAGGCGTGGCGACTAACGATCAGCTGCTGGTGGCTCAGGACCAACTGACCACCTCGATTGCCGACCTGCAGACTTCCCAGCGCGACCGCGAGCAATATGAACACGCATTGGCGGTGCTGGTGGGCATGGCGCCGAGTGAATTCAGCGTGGCGCCACGCAATGACTTCAGCTTTGTCGTGCCGCGCCCACCGCTGACCCTGCCGTCGACCTTGCTGCAACGGCGCCCGGATGTGGTGGCGGCCGAGCGCTCGGCGGCAGCGGCCAATGCGAAAATCGGTGTGGCTGAGGCAGCGTTCTTTCCGACACTGGATTTGACCGCCCAGCTGGGTTATCGCGGCAGTGCCTTGGGCGGGTTGTTCTCCTTGCCCAACCGCATCTGGACCCTGGGGCCGGCGCTGGCAGAGACGATCTTCGACGGCGGCGCCCGTGAGGCCGCGGTCAAACAGGCCGAGGCCAGCTACGACCAGATCGCCGCAAACTACCGTGGCACGGTGCTCAGCGCCTTGCAGAACGTCGAGGACAACCTGTCGGCGATCAATCACCTGCAAACCCAGGCCGATGCCTTCCAGCAGGTCTACCAGCGCAACCAGCAACTGTTCGGCAGCCAAGAGGCGCAATTGCGTGCGGGTACGGTCAGTCGCGAGACGGTATTGACCCAGCAACTGGTGTTGCTGCAAGCCGAACAGAACCTGCGTGACACCCAAGGGCAGCTCAGCCAGGGCAGTGTGGCGTTGATCCAGAGCCTGGGCGGTGGTTGGCAGCCCTGATGCCCCGTTCATCACGCAGGCGGGGAGACCGCCATCGCCGGCAAGCCAGCTCCCACCCGGTGAGCAAGATCAACAGCAGATCGGCAGTGATCCGCGTTATATTCGCGGCATTCTCACGGCAGGAAGTCCCCCAATGGCAGGAAGCAGTTTGCTGGTACTGATCGACGACATCGCTGCGGTGCTCGACGATGTGGCGTTGATGACCAAGATGGCCGCCAAGAAAACCGCCGGGGTCCTCGGCGATGACCTGGCACTCAACGCCCAGCAGGTCTCTGGAGTACGCGCCGAACGGGAGATCCCGGTGGTATGGGCGGTGGCCAAGGGCTCGTTTCTCAACAAGCTGATTTTGGTGCCGGCGGCGCTGTTGATCAGTGCGTTTGCGCCTTGGGCGGTCACGCCGCTGTTGATGCTGGGCGGGGCTTACTTGTGTTTCGAGGGGTTTGAAAAGCTCGCACACACCTTCCTGCACAAACGCACCGAAGAGCAGGCGCATCTGGTCGAGGCCGTGGCCGACCCGGCAACCGACCTGGTGGCGTTCGAAAAGGACAAGATCAAAGGCGCGATCCGCACCGACTTCATCCTCTCGGCGGAAATCATCGCCATCACCCTCGGCACCGTGGCCGCTGCACCGTTGATGCAGCAGGTGGTCGTGCTGTCGGGCATTGCCATCGTCATGACCATTGGCGTGTATGGCCTGGTGGCCGGCATCGTCAAGCTCGATGACCTGGGCCTGTGGCTCACCCAGAAGCCCGGCCAGATGGCGCGCAGCATCGGCGGCGCAATCTTGCACGCGGCGCCGTACATGATGAAAAGCCTGTCGGTGATTGGTACGGCGGCGATGTTCATGGTCGGCGGTGGCATCCTGACCCATGGCGTGCCGGTGGTGCATCACTGGATCGAGACGGTCAGCCAGAGCACCGCAGGCTTGGCGTGGTTGATGCCGACCTTGCTGAATGCGGTGGCGGGGATCATTGCGGGGGCGGTGGTGTTGGCCGTGGTGTCGGTGGTTGGCAAGGTATGGCGAGCGACGAAAAGCTGATTCACGGCTGTTCAAGCTTAATCCTACTGTTCCAGGCGGCAGGTGTGCCTCCTGGTCACAGTGTCAGCTGAGTCAGCAAAATCAGCGCAATAAAAAAGGCCATTCAATCGAATGGCCTTTTTTGTCGGCGGTTACTCCGCAATCTGCAACTTGCGCGACTCGGTATAGATATACCGCACCTTTTCATACTCGAACGGTGAGTTCATCTGCCCATAGCGGAAGCTGGTCTGGTAGCGCTTGTCGACCGCGCGCAGGGCCCAGATTTCCGGGTGGTTTTCGCTGACTTTGGACACGTTGAGGAAGTTGATCTCGGTCTCCGCGCCGTAATCGACCAGCAAGCCCGTGGTGTCACGCAGGTTCGACGGGCCGAAGATCGGCAGGACCAGGTACGCGCCGCCTGGCACGCCATAGAAGCCCAGGGTCTGGCCGAAGTCTTCGCTCTGGCGCGGCAGGCCCATGGCGGTGGCCGGGTCCCACAGGCCGGCGATGCCGATGGTGGTGTTGAGCAGCAGGCGCCCGGTGGTTTCCAGGGAGCGGTGGCCCTTGAGCTGCAGCAGGCTGTTCAACAGGTTGGGCACGTCGCCCAGGTTGTTGAAGAAATTGCTCACGCCGGTGCGCAGGAAGCTCGGGGTGACGTAGCGGTAACCGTCTACCACCGGCAGGAACACCCATTGGTCGAAGCGGTAGTTGAAGTGGTACACGCGGCGGTTCCACGACTCCAGCGGGTCGTAGACGTTGAGCGCGGTCAGCGACGAACGCTCGAACTCACGTTGGTCCAGGCCCGGGTTGAACTTGAGCTTGGTCAGCGGTTCCTTGAAGCCATCGGAGCCCACCACGGTAGGCGCATGGGCCTTGCTGTTGTCGGCGTTGGCCACGCCTGCGCACATCAAGGCGGCAAGCAGCAGAAGATATTTAGCCACGGAAGAACTCCAGCATGGCGTCGGCGTTGACGCGGTAATTGAGGTTGCCGCAGTGGCCGCCCAGCGGGTAGACGGTCAAGCGATCGCCGAAGGTTGTACGCAGGAAACCGAGGTCGCCAGGGCCCAGGATCACATCGTCGGCGTTGTGCATGACGGCGATTTTCGGGCTGTTGTGCAGGTAATCCTTGAGTGCATACAGGCTGACCTGGTCAACCAGTTGCAGCAGGCTGCCGCCATCGGAACGGGCGCGCCACATCGGGATGACCTGCTCGGTCAGGTAGCAGTCGAAATCGCATTGCAGCGCACGCTTGAGGAACGGCGTGAGGCTGGTGCCTTCGGTGATCGGGTATTTCGGCGGGATGATCAGGCCACGGCGGTTGATCAGGTCCGAAGTGAAGGCAATGTCGGCGGCCGAGAAGCGGAAGGAGGTGCCGATCAGCATGGCCATCTGTTCGTTGGTCAGGTGCTGCTTGGAGTTCTGGAAGTCGTAGAGCAGGGCGTCATTGAGGTCGATGTAGCCCTTTTGCTGGAAGTAGCGGGTGAGCTTGTTCAACACCAGCTCATAGAACGTGGTGGTGTTGTTGATGCCCTTGACCTCGGTCTGGACCAGTTTGTCGAGGTTGGTGATCGAGGTGTAGAGGTTGACCGGCGGGTTGAGCAGCAGCACTTTCTTGAAGTTGAAGCTGCGGCGGGTCTCGTCGAGCTTGCTGACAAAGGCCGCATCCAGGGCGCCGAGGCTGTAGCCGGTGAGGTAGAAGTCGGTCACCGGCAGCGAGGCATTCTGTGCGCGCACGGCCTGCATCACGCGGTACATGTCTTCGGCGTCTTCCTGGCTGATCCCAGGGGTGGCGAAGCGCGAAGCCGAGGCGATGAAGTCGAAGCTGGTCGGCGACGACAGTTGCACCACGTGGTAACCGGCCTGGTAATAGAGTTTCTTCAGGTATTCGTTGATGCTGCTGTCAAACCGCGCACCGGTACCGGCGATCAGGAAGATCAGCGGGGCGGCACGGTCCTGCTTGGCGATGCGGTAAGTCAGCTTCTTCACCGCCCAGAAGTTGTCCGGCAGGCTGAATTCGCGCTCGGGGCGCATGTTCAGGGTGTAGTCGGACTGGTTGATCTCGTCGTCGCTCGGCAATTTGGGCCGCAGGTCAGGCGGTGTGGTCGCGATGGTCGCTTCGAACGGGTTGGTCAAAGGGTAGCCATAGCTGGCTTGGTCGATATCGACGGCCAGTGCTGACGCACTCAAAAAAAGGCTGCCCAGCAAGGCAGCACAGCGCAAGGAACGGAGCATGACTTTATCCCTAAGAGGAAACGTGCTGAATGAAGTTCGCAGGCTATGACCACCGCGTTGCCACCGAAGTGCCAGCCCTCGGCACGAAAAGTCGGAAAAAAACGTCGGAATCGGGGTAATAGTAGCCAGACGATACACTTTGGCACGCTTTGTTGAACAGTTATCTGCGTACACACCTTGCTAACGGCCGCCGGCGCATTAAGCTGAGCGCCGTTTTTGCCTATCGGAGTGCTCCATGTCTCGCCGCTTGCCGTTGATTTTGCTGCTTATCGCCTTGCCGTTGTGGCTGGCTGCCAGCTATGCCGCGCGTTATGGCTTCATGGAGGATGGCCAGTGGGTCGGCATCTGCGCGGATGAGGCCAGCCGCTGGGAATGCCAGGTACGTTCGAACCTGGGCTTGATGATTCACTTCAAGGTGTTGGGCTGGGCAGCACTGGTGACGTCGGTGCTCGCGTTTTTCGTGCCGGGCCGTGCGGGGTGGGGTTTGGCGGTGTTGGGGCTGGTGTTCGGGCTGCCGGCGCTGGCGTTGTACAACACCACCTTTGCGGTGTTTGCGGTGGTGATCGCGGGGTTGCGGTTGGTGCGCAAGAACAGGGCCGTCTGAATAGGCGCTATCGCCGGCAAGCCAGCGCCTACGATCAAGTGTAGGCACTGGCTGGCCGACGAAAGTGGTGTTACGCCTTACGCACTCGCAGACAGCGCCACAACGCTACAACCATGAGCAGGCTAACCACCGCCCAACCCCACGCCTGCTGGTTCAACAACCCTTCACGGTACAACTGCGGCGCAATGCCGGCGCCGATGATAAAGGTCAGCAGGGCAATCTCCCGGCGTGGCCCGGTCACCGGGCGTACCAGGTACACCAAGGCCGGCAATACCAGCGCTGCACTCGGGAAGCTGCGATAACGCGGGTCGAACACCAGCGCCAGCATCATCACGGCGCCAGCAAAGCCGGCGATTGCCACCAGCCAGCCCGCGCGCTGCTCCAGCCAGTTGAACGCCCGCTCGCGCCAACCTTCGCGTGCGCTCAAGGCCAGCGCAGCGTGGGCCAGCACCAGCAGGTTCAGCGCGACCAGTAACCCGGCCCATACCCACTCATCATTGAAACGCGCGGTCACGCGAGTCAGTTCAGCCCAGGTGCCGATGGAGCAGGCCGCCACTGCGCCCAGCAGCGGCAGGGCAAACGCGGCCCGGGTGCTGCGCACGCGACCGCCGAGCGCCAGCGTGCCCAGCAGGATAATCCCGCCCACCCCCAGCCACAGCGGCCAATACGGCACGTTGGTCACCGGGCCGGCAAGGATGCCCTTGTCCTGGCGATCGGCATCGAACAGGCCCCAGTAACCGCCGACGGCGCCTTCACTCGCGCGCTTCCACGGCTGGTCAAAGGCTTCGATCAGGTTGTAATGCCAGCCATTGGCTTCAGCCATGGCGACGAAACCCCGCATGAACTTGGCCTCATTGACCCGGCTCGGCACCGCCGTTTCGCGCTGGCGGCCTTCGCTCGGCCAGCCGGTCTCGCCGATCAACACGTCCTTGGGGGCAAACTTGTTGCCGAACGTCTGGCGTACATCGCCCACGTGCTTGAGCGCCTGGTCGATGCCAGACGGATCATCTTCCCAGTAGGGCAGCAAGTGAATGGTCAGGAAATCCACCGCCGGGGCGATTTCCGGGTGTTGCAGCCAGAACTCCCAGACATCGGCGTAGGTGACCGGCTGCTTGATCTGGCTTTTGACGGTATGGATCAGCGTCACCAGCTGTTTGGCGGTGACCTCCTTGCGCAGCAGGGCTTCATTGCCGACGATCACCGACGTCACCACATCGGGGTTGGCGTTGGCGGCAGCGATCAACGCGTGGATTTCTTTTTCGGTGGCAACCGGGTCACTGCTGACCCAGGCGCCGGCCATCAGCTTCAATCCATGCTTGCGCGCCATTTCCGGCAAGGCTTCCAGGCCGGTCATGGAGTAGGTGCGGATGCATTCGAAGCGGGTGGCCAGCAGGGCGAGGTCGGCATCCATGCGCTCGGGACGCAGCTTGAACGGCTGGTCGAAGGGCGATTGGTCTTTGTCGAACGGCGTGTAGGATGCACATTGCAGCTTGTGGCTGGCGCTGGCGACATCCGGCAGCACGACCGGGCGGCCGAGGCCGTACCAATAGCCAGCGAGGGCCAGCAGGCCGAGGATCAAGGCGAAGCAATAGGGCAGGGCAGGGAAGCGGGCGGTCGCGGGCATGGTCGGCTTATCTGGAGGAGCAAAGGCGCGCATCTTACCCGGATTTGCCCCGTCCCAGTGGGGCTGCATAATTTTGACATGCAAAGTTCGGGCGGGATTCCGGGTTCGAGTCCTACAAAACTTCCTACTGGCGATGTGATGTCGTTTCTTGCTTGCATGAGGTCGCTGACAGAGCAGGTCCGAGGTCCCGGCAGGTTGATGATCGAAGTGTCAGTTCTCCGCTGGCGGCGCACTACCGTGATTGATGCGCGTGAAGGGGGCGCGGTGCACCACATAACAACAGGTTGACGTCGCTCGGCATCCGCCGGGCGCAGCACTTTCGGGGAAGTACTATGAAGATGCGACGACTCTTGGGCGCGGCTGCCACGCTGGTAGTTGCGATGAGCTCCACACTGGCCAGTGCCGACAGCAAAACCCTGAGCATCGGCTACGTGGACGGTTGGTCGGACAGCGTTGCCACCACCCATGTGGCGGCAGAGGTGATCAAGGAAAAGCTCGGTTATGACGTGAAACTGCAGGCCGTCGCCACCGGGATCATGTGGCAGGGCGTGGCCACCGGCAAGCTCGACGCCATGCTTTCCGCGTGGTTGCCCGTGACCCACGGCGAGTACTGGGCCAAGAACAAGGACAAGGTGGTCGACTACGGCCCCAACTTCAAGGATGCGAAGATCGGCCTGATCGTACCGGAGTACGTCAAGGCCAAGTCCATCGAAGACCTCAAGACTGACACCACCTTCAAGAACAAGATCGTCGGCATCGACGCCGGCTCAGGCGTGATGCTCAAGACCGACGAAGCGATCAAGGCCTACGGCCTGGACTACAAGCTGCAAGCCAGTTCGGGCGCCGCGATGATCGCCGAGCTGACCCGTGCCGAAGACAAACAGGAATCCATTGCGGTCACCGGTTGGGTGCCACACTGGATGTTCGCCAAGTGGAAACTGCGTTTCCTGGACGATCCAAAAGGGATTTATGGTGCTGCTGAAACCGTCAACAGCATCGGCAGCAAGGGCCTGGAGAAGAAAGCGCCGGAAGTCGCAGCCTTCCTGAAGAAATTCCAGTGGGCCTCCAAGGACGAAATCGGCGAAGTCATGCTGGCGATTCAAGAGGGCGCCAAGCCTGACGCAGCGGCCAAGGATTGGGTCGCCAAGCACCCTGAGCGGGTGGCCGAGTGGGTCGGTAAATAAGGGTTAACCCTGTAGAAGTGACGCAGCAGGCCTAACGTGGGAGCGGGCTTGCTCGCGAATGCGGTGTGTCAGTCAGCACATTTATTGACTGATGTACCGCCTTCGCGAGCAAGCCCGCTCCCACATTTTTTTGCCCGCATTCAGGCGGTTGTTTATTTGTTGACTGAAAAACTTGCGAAGTTGCTATCTCGCTCTACTACTAAGGTCGTCTGGAACCTGTCCCGCAGCCGCATACAGTGGATACGTTCCAATAATAAAAAAGCTGTGCTGCGAGGATAAAAACAATGAACGACAGCATTTACCTCTCGATTCAAAACAGCCCGCGTTTCAAGGAGCTGGTCAGAAAAAGGGAAAGGTTCGCCTGGATTCTCTCGGCGATCATGCTAGGGCTTTACTCCGCTTTCATCCTGTTGATCGCCTACGGGCCACAAGTGCTGGGGGCCAAGCTCAGCCCCGGTTCGTCGATTACCTGGGGCATTCCCCTGGGCGTCGGGCTGATTGTGTCTGCCTTTATCCTGACCGGCATCTACGTGCGCCGGGCCAATGGCGAGTTTGACGACCTGAACAATGCGATTCTCAAGGAGGCTGCGCAATGATCCGGCGTCTACTGGCAATATTCGGCGCGTCGCTGTTTGCGCCTGCTCTTTGGGCGGCGGACGCATTGACCGGTGAAGTGCACAAGCAACCGTTGAACGTCTCGGCCATCGTGATGTTTGTCGCGTTTGTCGGTGCCACCCTGTGCATCACCTACTGGGCTTCCAAGCGCAACAAGTCGGCGGCCGACTACTATGCGGCCGGCGGCAAGATCACCGGCTTCCAGAATGGCCTGGCGATTGCCGGCGACTATATGTCGGCGGCGTCTTTCCTGGGTATTTCCGCCCTGGTGTTCACCTCCGGCTACGACGGCCTGATCTACTCGATCGGCTTCCTG
The DNA here is from genome assembly GCF_029959745.1 of Pseudomonas sp. PS01298. Lineage (NCBI taxonomy): Bacteria > Pseudomonadati > Pseudomonadota > Gammaproteobacteria > Pseudomonadales > Pseudomonadaceae > Pseudomonas > Pseudomonas sp. PS01298. Next base: position 18,158 of record NZ_JASCPP010000016.1, read on the forward strand.
GTGGGCTGGCCGATCATTCTGTTCCTGATCGCCGAGCGCCTGCGTAACCTGGGCAAGTACACCTTTGCCGACGTGGCGTCCTACCGCCTGGGCCAGACCCAGATCCGCAGCCTGTCGGCATGTGGCTCGCTGGTGGTGGTGGCGTTCTACCTGATCGCGCAGATGGTCGGTGCCGGCAAGCTGATCCAGCTGCTGTTCGGCCTGGACTACCATGTCGCCGTGATCCTGGTAGGTATCCTGATGTGCCTGTATGTGCTGTTCGGCGGCATGCTGGCGACCACCTGGGTGCAGATCATCAAGGCCGTACTGTTGCTGTCCGGTGCCTCGTTCATGGCGCTGATGGTGATGAAGCACGTCAACTTCGACTTCAACACGCTGTTCGCCGAAGCGATCAAGGTTCACCCTAAAGGTGAGGCGATCATGAGCCCTGGCGGCTTGGTCAAAGACCCGATCTCGGCATTCTCGCTGGGGCTTGCGCTGATGTTCGGTACCGCTGGCCTGCCGCACATCCTGATGCGCTTCTTCACTGTAAGCGACGCCAAGGAAGCGCGTAAGAGCGTGCTGTATGCCACAGGCTTCATCGGTTACTTCTATATCCTGACCTTTATCATCGGCTTCGGCGCGATCCTGCTGGTCAGCACCAACCCGGCGTTCAAGGATGCTGCAGGCGCTTTGCTCGGCGGTAACAATATGGCGGCAGTGCACCTGGCCAACGCGGTGGGTGGCAGTATCTTCCTGGGCTTCATCTCGGCCGTGGCGTTTGCCACCATCCTGGCAGTGGTTGCCGGTTTGACCCTGGCGGGTGCCTCGGCGGTGTCCCATGACCTGTATGCCAGCGTGATCAAGAAAGGCAAGGCCAACGAGAAGGATGAGATTCGCGTGTCGAAGATCACCACCATCGCCCTGGCTGTATTGGCGATCGGCTTGGGTATCCTGTTCGAAAGCCAGAACATCGCGTTCATGGTCGGCCTGGCGTTCTCGATTGCCGCCAGCTGTAACTTCCCGGTACTGCTGCTTTCCATGTACTGGAAAAACCTCACCACCCGTGGCGCCATGATTGGCGGCTGGCTGGGCCTGGTCAGTGCGGTTGGCCTGATGATCCTTGGCCCGACCATCTGGGTCTCGATCCTGCACCACGAAAAAGCCATCTTCCCGTACGAGTACCCGGCGCTGTTCTCGATGATCATCGCGTTCGTGGGCATCTGGTTCTTCTCCATCACCGACAAGTCGGCGGCGGCAGAGAAAGAGCGTGCGCTGTACTTCCCGCAGTTTGTGCGTTCGCAGACTGGCCTGGGAGCGAGTGGGGCGGTTAACCACTAATCGCTGTAGCTGTTACAAAAAAATGCCCCGGTCGCGAGATCGGGGCTTTTTTTTGCTTTTATTGGTAACGGATACGACAAAACTGTTTCTCAAATCCTGCAGCAATAAAACGGTCTGGCGAGGCCGTTTTCACCCCTGTGCACGGTAACGCTGACTGTCACGTGAGGCATTCCCCCGCAGAGCGTAGGAACGGTCAGCCACGACCCATTGCAGGGGTCGGCTTGCCGGCGATGGCAGCCTGGCGCTGTCCTTGCGGGCATCATCGCCGGCAAACCGGCTCCTGCAGTGGGGGAGGGGTTGTAGGGGGCTGCAGAAACAAATAAGGCCTCCAGAGGAGGCCTTATTCAGTGCAAGGAGGCAGTCAGCTGCTTACTTGCGATCTTCCAGCTTGGTGATGTCACGCGACTCGTAGCCGGTGTACAGCTGGCGCGGGCGGCCAATCTTGTACGGGCTGGAGAGCATTTCTTTCCAGTGGGAGATCCAGCCCACGGTCCGCGCCAGGGCGAAGATCACGGTGAACATGCTGGTTGGAATGCCGATCGCCTTGAGGATGATCCCCGAGTAGAAGTCGACGTTCGGGTACAGCGAGCGTTCGATGAAGTACGGGTCGGTCAGGGCGATCTCTTCCAGGCGCATGGCCAGTTCGAGTTGCGGATCGTTCTTGATCCCCAGTTCCTTCAGGACTTCGTCGCAGGTCTGCTTCATCACGGTGGCGCGCGGGTCACGGTTCTTGTAGACGCGGTGACCGAAGCCCATCAGCTTGAACGGATCGTTCTTGTCCTTGGCCTTGGCGATGAAAGTGTCGATGTTCGAGACATCGCCGATTTCATCGAGCATGGTCAGTACGGCTTCGTTCGCACCGCCGTGGGCAGGGCCCCACAATGCGGCGATACCGGCGGCGATACAGGCGAACGGGTTGGCACCCGAAGAACCGGCCAGGCGTACGGTAGAGGTGGAGGCGTTCTGCTCGTGGTCGGCGTGGAGGATGAAGATCCGGTCCATTGCCTTGGCCAGCACCGGGCTGATCGGTTTGATCTCGCACGGAGTGTTGAACATCATGTGCAGGAAGTTTTCCGCGTACGTCAGGTCGTTGCGCGGGTACATCATGGGTTGGCCCATGGAGTACTTGTAGACCATCGCGGCCAGGGTCGGCATCTTGGCAACCAGGCGGATCGCGGAGATTTCGCGATGCTGCGGGTTATTGATGTCCAGGGAGTCGTGATAGAAGGCCGACAGGGCGCCGACCACACCGCACATGACGGCCATCGGGTGGGCGTCGCGACGGAAGCCGTTGAAGAAGGTCTTCAACTGCTCGTGAACCATGGTGTGGTTCTTCACGGTGCTGACGAACTGCGCTTTCTGCTCGGCTGTTGGCAATTCGCCATTTAGCAGCAGGTAGCAGGTTTCCAGGTAGTCCGATTTCTCAGCCAGCTGCTCGATCGGGTAGCCCCGGTGCAGCAGAATGCCATTATCGCCATCGATATAGGTGATCTTCGACTCGCAAGAGGCGGTCGACATGAAGCCTGGGTCGAATGTGAAACGGCCCGTGGCCGTCAGGCCCCGTACGTCGATAACATCGGGACCAACGGTGCCGGTTAAAATGGGCAGCTCGACGGGGGCTGCGCCCTCGATGATCAACTGCGCTTTTTTGTCAGCCATGTGGCCTCCTATTTATGCTTCAAATCATCAGACAGACCCCCCACGCAGGGCCCGCACCACTATAGTGAGATAAATTCAGATGTCAATTTGCCTAAAGTCTTGCTCCAGAAGGCTTTAACCGTACTTTTTCCTCGAAATTGACTGCCATTTACGCCTTTTATCCCGCCAGCGCAATCAGCTATTAGGGTGAGGAGCGCGCGTTGTCATTAGTAACCTAACTGTCTATACTCGGCCACCGACCGCCAAGGGCTTTTGGGCTTGCTTTCATTGGGGGTCGCACTCCCTGGGTGGTGCTTACCTGACCAGTGCACTCCCCAACAACTTTGCCCTGATTGTTAGGGGCTCTTCAGTGTGAAAAAAAGCCGTGAATAGCCAACGACCTGTAAACCTAGACCTAAGGACCATCAAACTCCCCATCACCGGCGTTACGTCGTTCCTGCACCGTGTTTCCGGCATCATCCTGTTCCTGGGCTTGGGCATCATGCTTTATGCATTGAGCAAATCCCTGGGTTCCGAGGAAGGATACGCCGAGGTGAAGGCATGCTTGACCAGCCCGCTGGCCAAGTTCGTAGCATGGGGCCTCCTGTCCGCTCTGCTGTATCACCTGGTAGCCGGTGTGCGCCACTTGATCATGGATATGGGCATCGGTGAGACGCTGGAAGGCGGCCGCCTGGGCTCGAAAATCATCATCGCCATTTCCGTGGTGCTGATCGTTCTGGCAGGAGTTTGGATATGGTAACCAGCGTTACGAATCTGTCGCGTTCGGGCCTCTATGACTGGATGGCACAGCGTGTGTCTGCGGTCGTTCTCGCGGCTTATTTCATTTTCCTGATCGGATACCTCGTCGCAAACCCGGGCATTGGCTATGAGCAATGGCACGGCCTGTTTTCCCACAATGCGATGCGAATCTTCAGTCTGCTGGCACTTGTAGCCCTGGGCGCACACGCCTGGGTCGGCATGTGGACCATCGCGACCGACTACCTGACGCCGATGGCGCTGGGCAAGTCCGCGACTGCAGTACGTTTCCTCTTCCAGGCAGTATGCGGCGTCGCGATGTTCGCTTACTTCGTCTGGGGTGTGCAGATTCTTTGGGGTATCTGATTCATGGCTAACATTCCAACTATTTCATTCGACGCCATCATTATTGGTGGCGGCGGTGCTGGCATGCGCGCAGCGCTGCAGCTGGCCCAGGGCGGTCACAAGACTGCCGTGATCACCAAGGTGTTCCCGACGCGTTCCCACACCGTCTCGGCCCAGGGTGGCATCACCTGCGCCATCGCCTCCGCCGACCCGAACGATGACTGGCGCTGGCACATGTACGATACCGTCAAGGGTTCCGACTACATCGGTGACCAGGACGCTATCGAATACATGTGTCAGGAAGGCCCGGCTGCCGTATTCGAGCTGGACCACATGGGTCTGCCGTTCTCGCGTACCGAGCAAGGTCGTATCTACCAGCGTCCATTCGGCGGCCAGTCGAAGGATTACGGTAAAGGCGGCCAGGCTGCCCGTACCTGCGCTGCGTCCGACCGTACCGGTCACGCGCTGCTGCACACCCTTTATCAGGGCAACCTGAAGGCCGGCACCACGTTCCTGAACGAGTACTACGCGGTTGACCTGGTCAAGAACGCGCAAGGCGAGTTCGTCGGTGTGATCGCCATCTGCATCGAAACCGGTGAAACCACCTACATCCGCGCCAAGGCAACTGTTCTGGCGACCGGCGGTGCAGGTCGTATCTACGCGTCGACCACCAATGCCCTGATCAACACCGGTGACGGCGTTGGCATGGCCCTGCGTGCTGGCGTGCCGGTGCAAGACATCGAGATGTGGCAGTTCCACCCGACCGGTATCGCCGGCGCGGGCGTACTGGTTACCGAAGGTTGCCGTGGTGAAGGTGGTTACCTGATCAACAAGCACGGCGAGCGTTTCATGGAGCGTTATGCTCCGAACGCGAAAGACCTGGCGGGTCGTGACGTTGTTGCCCGTTCGATGGTCAAGGAAATCATCGCCGGCAACGGCTGTGGCCCGAACGGCGACCACGTACTGCTCAAGCTCGATCACCTCGGCGAAGAAGTGCTGCACAGCCGCCTGCCAGGTATCTGCGAGCTGTCCAAGACCTTTGCTCACGTTGACCCGGTGGTTGCTCCGGTGCCGGTTGTTCCGACTTGCCACTATATGATGGGCGGCGTGCCGACCAACATTCATGGCCAGGCGATCACCCAGAACGCCGAAGGCCAGGATGAAATCATCCACGGTCTGTTCGCCGTAGGCGAAGTGGCTTGCGTATCGGTTCACGGTGCCAACCGCCTGGGCGGCAACTCGCTGCTCGACCTGGTGGTATTCGGCCGTGCTGCTGGCCTGCACCTGGAAAAAGCGCTGACCGACGGCATCGAATACGATGACGCGACCGACGCCAACATCGAGGCCGCCCTGGCGCGTCTGAACGCTCTGAACGAGCGTACCGATGGCGAAGACGTGGCGACCCTGCGTCGCGAGCTGCAAAGCTGCATGCAGAACTACTTCGGTGTATTCCGTACCGGCGAATACATGCAGAAGGGTATTGCCCAGCTGGCTGACCTGCGCAAGCGCATCGCCAACGTCAAGATCAACGATAAGAGCCAGGCCTTCAACACCGCTCGTATCGAAGCTCTTGAGCTGCAAAACCTGCTCGAAGTGGCTGAAGCGACTGCGATCGCCGCCGAGGTTCGTAAGGAATCCCGTGGTGCTCACGCTCGTGAAGACTTTGAAGATCGCGACGACGAAAACTGGCTGTGCCACACCCTGTACTTCCCGGGTGACAAGCGCGTTGCCAAGCGTGCCGTGAACTTCTCGCCGAAGACGGTTCCGACGTTTGAACCGAAGATTCGGACTTACTAAGGGTGGCTGCCATGTTGAAAGTCAGTGTTTACCGCTACAACCCTGATCAGGACGCTGCGCCGTTCATGCAGGAATTCCAGGTCGATACCGGTGGTAAAGACCTGATGGTGCTGGATGTATTGGCACTGATCAAAGAGCAGGACGAAGGTTTCTCCTATCGTCGCTCTTGCCGTGAAGGTGTGTGCGGTTCCGACGGCATGAACATCAACGGCAAAAACGGCCTGGCGTGCATCACGCCACTGTCCGCTGTCGTCAAGGGCAACAAGCTGATCGTTCGTCCTCTGCCAGGTTTGCCGGTTATCCGTGACCTGGTCGTCGATATGAGCATCTTCTACAAGCAATACGAGAAAGTTAAGCCGTTCCTGCAGAACGATACTCCGGCTCCGGCCATCGAGCGTCTGCAGTCCCCGGAAGAGCGTGAAAAGCTCGACGGTCTGTACGAGTGCATCCTGTGCGCTTGCTGCTCGACGTCGTGCCCATCCTTCTGGTGGAACCCGGACAAGTTCCTGGGTCCAGCTGCCCTGCTGCAAGCGTACCGCTTCCTGGCAGATAGCCGTGACACCAAGACGTCCGAGCGTCTGGCTTCGCTGGATGACCCGTTCAGCGTATTCCGCTGCCGCGGGATCATGAACTGCGTCAACGTATGTCCCAAAGGCCTGAACCCGACTAAGGCCATTGGTCACATCCGTAACATGCTGCTGCAAAGCGGCGTGTAACGACGTTGTAGTAAAAGCAGGACCGTTGTGCCCGTAAATGCTACGGCGCAGGCTTCAACCGGCGCCGTAGTTTTAACTTGAGCAGCGACTTACAAAGCCGCGGCTCTTATTTTGAAGAAATGAGACAAGCAGGGGCATTCGGGTTGGTACCCGAACTATCAGCGTGATCCTAAGTGGCTTGTTTTGGTCGCTGCACTTGGCCTTTTGCAAGCAAACTCGGTGTTTTCGCCGGTGGTGTCCCCAAATCGAGGGTGACCAAGCATGCAAGAAAGCGTGATGCAGCGCATGTGGAACAGCGGCTATCTTTCAGGTGGTAACGCTGCCTATGTGGAAGAGCTTTATGAGCTCTACCTGCACGACCCTAACGCTGTGCCAGAAGAATGGCGCACCAAATTTCAGACGTTGTCTTCAGACGGCAACGCTGCCACCGATGTATCGCACGCAACAATTCGCGATCAGTTTGTGCTGCTGGCAAAGAACCAGCGCCGCGCCCAACCGGTTTCTGCCGGCAGCGTGAGCAGTGAGCACGAGAAGAAGCAAGTTGAAGTATTGCGACTGATCCAGGCCTACCGGATGCGTGGCCACCAGGCGGCCCAGCTTGACCCGCTGGGGCTCTGGCAGCGTCCTGCACCTGCTGACCTGTCGATCAATCATTACGGCTTGACCAATGCCGATCTTGATACGACCTTCCGTGCCGGCGACCTGTTCATCGGCAAAGAGGAAGCGAGCCTACGCGAAATTCACGAAGCGTTGCAGCAGACATATTGCCGCACCATTGGCGCTGAGTTCACGCACATTACCGATTCCGAGCAACGCCACTGGTTCCAGCATCGCCTGGAAGGCGTGCGTGGCCGTCCGGTGCTGTCTGCCGACGTGCGCAGCCACCTGCTGGAGCGCGTGACCGCAGCTGAAGGTCTCGAGAAATACCTGGGTACCAAATACCCGGGCACCAAGCGTTTCGGCCTGGAAGGCGGCGAAAGCCTGATTCCGATGCTCGACGAGTTGATCCAGCGTTCCGGTTCCTACGGCACCAAGGAAATCGTGATCGGCATGGCTCACCGTGGTCGCCTGAACGTGTTGGTCAACACGTTCGGCAAGAACCCGCGCGAGCTGTTCGACGAGTTCGAAGGCAAGAAGAAGGTCGAGCTGGGCTCCGGTGACGTCAAGTACCACCAGGGTTTCTCGTCCAACGTGATGACCACCGGCGGTGAAGTTCACCTGGCCATGGCGTTCAACCCATCCCACCTGGAAATCGTTTCTCCAGTGGTCGAGGGTTCGGTACGTGCTCGCCAGGATCGTCGTAACGACACCACCGGCGAGAAGGTCCTGCCGATTTCCATCCACGGTGACGCGGCATTCGCCGGTCAGGGCGTGGTCCTGGAAACCTTCCAGATGTCGCAGACTCGCGGCTTCAAGACGGGTGGTACCGTTCACATCGTCATCAACAACCAGGTGGGCTTCACCATCAGCAACCCGTTGGACGCGCGTTCCACCGAGTACGCCACCGACGTTGCCAAGATGATCCAGGCGCCGATCCTCCATGTGAATGGTGATGATCCGGAAGCCGTGCTGTTCGTGACCCAGTTGGCCATCGACTACCGCATGCAGTTCAAGCGTGACGTGGTGATCGACCTGGTTTGCTACCGCCGTCGCGGTCACAACGAAGCCGATGAACCAAGCGGCACCCAGCCGTTGATGTACCAGCAGATCACCAAGCAGCGCACCACCCGTGAGCTGTACGCCGAAAGCCTGACCAAGGCCGGCGTGGTTGACGATGCGCGTGTTCAGGCGAAAGTCGACGAATACCGCAACGCGCTGGACAACGGTCTGCACGTAGTGAAAAGCCTGGTCAAGGAGCCGAACAAAGAGTTGTTCGTGGACTGGCGTCCTTACCTGGGCCACGCCTGGACTGCACGTCACGATACCTCGTTCGACTTGAAGACCCTGCAGGAACTGTCTGCCAAGCTGCTGGAAATTCCAGAAGGCTTCGTCGTACAGCGCCAGGTCTCGAAGATCTACGAAGACCGTCAGAAGATGCAAGCCGGCGGCCTGCCGATCAACTGGGGTTACGCCGAAACCATGGCGTACGCGACCCTGGCGTTCGAAGGTCACCCGATCCGCATGACCGGCCAGGACATCGGCCGTGGTACGTTCTCGCACCGTCACGCGGTATTGCACAACCAGAAAGACGCCAGCACCTACGTACCGCTGCAACATCTGTACGAAGGCCAGCCGCGTTTCGACCTGTACGATTCGTTCCTGTCCGAGGAAGCCGTACTGGCGTTCGAATATGGCTACTCGACCACCACGCCGAACGCGCTGGTGATCTGGGAAGCCCAGTTCGGCGACTTCGCCAACGGTGCCCAGGTGGTTATCGACCAGTTCATCACCAGCGGCGAGCACAAGTGGGGCCGTCTGTGCGGTCTGACCATGCTGCTGCCACACGGTTATGAAGGTCAGGGTCCGGAGCACTCCTCGGCCCGTCTGGAGCGTTACCTGCAGCTGTGCGCCGAGCACAACATCCAGGTGTGCGTGCCGACTACCCCGGCCCAGATCTACCACTTGCTGCGTCGCCAGGTGATCCGCCCGCTGCGCAAGCCGTTGGTAGTGCTGACGCCGAAGTCGCTGCTGCGTCATAAATTGGCCATCTCGACCCTGGAAGATCTGGCTGACGGCTCGTTCCAGACCGTGATTCCAGAAATCGACACGCTGGACGCCGCCAAGGTCACTCGCCTGATCCTGTGCAGCGGCAAGGTCTACTACGACTTGCTGGAAAAACGCCGTGCAGAAGGCCGCGAAGACATCGCCATCGTGCGTATCGAGCAGCTTTACCCGTTCCCGGAAGACGACCTGATGGAGGCCATCGCGCCTTACACCAACCTCACCAACGTGGTGTGGTGTCAGGAAGAACCGATGAACCAGGGCGCGTGGTACAGCAGCCAGCATCACCTGCGTCGCAGCATCGGTAACCACAACAAGGCCCTGGGCCTGGAGTACGCCGGTCGTGATGCTTCTGCTGCACCTGCGTGTGGTTATGCGTCGATGCACGCCGAGCAGCAGGAAAAACTGCTGCAAGATGCTTTCACTGTTTAACGCCTTCGCGCTGACTGAAACCGAATTTTAAGGACCCACAGATAATGGCTATCGAAATCAAAGCCCCGTCATTCCCGGAATCGGTTGCCGATGGCACCGTTGCCACCTGGCACAAGAAACCAGGTGAGGCCGTCAAGCGTGACGACCTGATCGTCGACATCGAGACCGACAAAGTCGTGCTGGAAGTGTTGGCCGAAGCTGACGGCGTACTGGGCGCAATCGTTGCCGAAGAAGGCGCTACCGTGCTGTCGAACCAGGTTCTGGGCTCGATCGAAGAGGGCAGTGCTGCCGCCGCCGCTCCAGCCGCTGCTGCACCGGCTGCTGCTCCAGCCGCCGCCGCTGCTCCGGCTGCGGGTGGCGAAGATCCAATCGCTGCACCGGCTGCGCGTCAGTTGGCTGAAGAAAACGGCATCAACCTGGCTTCCATCAAAGGCACCGGCAAAGACGGCCGTGTGACCAAGGAAGACGTGGTTGCCGCTGTTGAAGCCAAGAAAAACGCACCGGCTGCAGCACCTGCCAAGGCTGCTGCCCCGGCTGCTGCTGCGCCTGTGTTCGCTGCTGGCGACCGCACCGAGAAGCGTGTGCCGATGACCCGCGTACGTGCCACCGTGGCCAAGCGCCTGGTTGAAGCACAGTCGAACATGGCGATGCTGACCACCTTCAACGAAGTCGACATGACTGAAGTCATGGCCCTGCGTTCGAAGTACAAGGACCTGTTCGAGAAGTCCCACAACGGCGTGCGCCTGGGCTTCATGTCGTTCTTCGTGAAAGCGGCCACCGAAGCGCTGAAACGCTTCCCGGCTGTCAACGCCTCCATCGACGGCAACGACATCGTTTACCATGGCTACGCAGACGTCGGCGTTGCCGTGTCCAGCGACCGTGGCCTGGTGGTTCCAGTACTGCGTAACGCCGAGCTGATGAGCCTGGCTGAAATCGAAGGCGGCATCGCGACCTTCGGCAAGAAAGCCCGTGACGGCAAGCTGACCATCGACGAGATGACCGGCGGTACCTTCACCATCACCAACGGTGGTACCTTCGGTTCGATGATGTCGACCCCGATCGTCAACCCGCCACAAGCCGCGATCCTGGGCATGCACAACATCATCCAGCGTCCGATGGCCATCAACGGCCAAGTCGTGATCCGCCCAATGATGTACCTGGCACTGTCTTACGATCACCGCCTGATCGATGGTAAAGAAGCCGTGACTTTCCTGGTGACCATCAAGAACCTGCTGGAAGACCCGGCTCGTCTGCTGCTGGACATCTAAAGACGCAGCTGCAAGTTGCGAGCTACAAGCTGTAGGAAAAAGCAGCTTGGCTTGCAGCTTGTCGCTTGAAGCTTGTCGCTGAATAGAGGATCTATTTTCATGACACAGAAATTTGACGTTGTAGTGATTGGTGCAGGTCCTGGCGGCTACGTTGCCGCCATCAAGGCCGCACAACTTGGCCTCTCGACTGCTTGCATCGAAAAATACACCGACAAGGAAGGCAAACTGGCACTGGGCGGTACCTGCCTGAACGTTGGTTGCATTCCTTCCAAGGCGCTGCTGGACAGTTCCTGGAAATTCCACGAAGCCCAAGACGGCTTCGCGATCCACGGCATCAACCATGCTGGCGTGACCATGGACGTGCCAGCAATGGTCGGCCGTAAAGCCAACATCGTCAAAGGCCTGACTTCCGGCGTTGCGACCCTGTTCAAGGCCAACGGCGTTACTTCCCTGCAAGGCCACGGCAAACTGCTGGCCGGCAAGAAAGTTGAAATCACCAAGCCAGACGGTTCGGTTGAAGTCATCGAAGCCGAGAACGTGATCCTGGCACCAGGTTCGCGTCCAATCGACATTCCACCGGCTCCAGTCGACCAGAACGTGATCGTTGATTCGACCGGCGCCCTGGAATTCCAATCGGTTCCAAAGCGCCTGGGCGTGATCGGCGCCGGCGTGATCGGCCTGGAACTGGGTTCGGTCTGGTCCCGCCTGGGTTCTGAAGTGACCGTGCTGGAAGCCCTGGACACGTTCCTGCTGGCTGCCGACACTGCGGTGTCCAAAGAAGCACTGAAAACCCTGACCAAGCAAGGTCTGGACATCAAGCTGGGCGCACGCGTGACCGGCTCCAAGGTCAACGGCGAAGAAGTTGTCGTGACCTACACCGACAAGGATGGCGAACAGACCATCACTTTCGACAAGCTGATCGTAGCCGTGGGTCGTCGTCCGGTGACCACCGACCTGCTGGCTTCCGACAGCGGCGTGAACATCGACGAGCGTGGTTTCATCCACGTTGACGATCACTGCGCAACCACCGTTCCTGGCGTGTACGCCATTGGTGACGTGGTGCGTGGCATGATGCTGGCGCACAAGGCTTCCGAAGAAGGCATCATGGTTGTCGAGCGCATCAAGGGCCACAAAACCCAGATGAACTACGACCTGATCCCGTCGGTTATCTACACCCACCCGGAAATTGCATGGGTCGGCAAGAACGAACAGCAGTTGAAAGCTGAAGGCGTTGAAGTTAACGTCGGCACCTTCCCGTTTGCCGCTTCTGGCCGTGCCATGGCAGCCAACGACACCGGTGGTTTTGTCAAAGTCATCGCTGATGCCAAGACTGACCGCGTATTGGGCGTCCACGTGATCGGCCCAAGCGCTGCAGAACTGGTTCAGCAAGGCGCAATCGGTATGGAATTCGGCACCAGTGCCGAGGACCTGGGCATGATGGTCTTCTCCCATCCGACCCTGTCCGAAGCGTTGCACGAAGCAGCGTTGGCAGTGAATGGCGGCGCCATCCACATCGCCAACCGCAAGAAGCGCTAAGCGAGATAATAAGAAACCACGGCGGAGTTGCCCGTCGTGAGCCTTGCGCGCAAGACTCACCGCGGAATATCCGCTGGACGCAGCCTTGCGCAGCTTTACGGGCCTTGAGCCCTGCAAGTTGCGCAAGCAGCAGTCACAGGTGGCGCGGCACTCATAATGAGCGCAGCGCCGAATGCGCAGTACCTAACGAAGACGGTAAAAAGCATGAATCTTCACGAGTATCAGGGTAAGCAGCTGTTCGCTGAATACGGCCTGCCAGTTTCCAAGGGCTACGCAGTAGACACCCCGGAAGCAGCAGCAGAAGCTTGCGACAAAATCGGCGGCAGCGAGTGGGTTGTCAAAGCCCAGGTCCACGCCGGTGGTCGCGGTAAAGCGGGCGGCGTTAAGCTGGTTCGCAGCAAAGAAGACGCCAAGGCCTTCGCACAGCAGTGGCTGGGCAAGCGTCTGGTGACTTACCAGACTGATGCCAATGGCCAGCCAGTCACCAAGATCCTGGTTGAATCGTGCACTGATATCGCTAAAGAGCTGTACCTGGGCGCTGTCGTTGACCGTTCGAGCCGTCGCATCGTGTTCATGGCTTCCACCGAAGGTGGCGTGGACATCGAGAAGATCGCTCACGAAACCCCAGAAAAAATTCTGAAGGCCACTATCGATCCACTGGTTGGCGCTCAGCCATTCCAGGGTCGCGAGCTGGCTTTCCAGTTGGGTCTGGAAGGCAAGCAAGTTGCCCAGTTCGCCAAGATCTTCGTTGGTCTGGCCAAACTGTTCCAGGATCACGATCTGGCCCTGCTGGAAGTGAACCCGCTGGTGATCAAGGCTGACGGCGATCTGCACTGCCTCGACGCCAAGATCAACATCGACGCCAACGCCATGTACCGTCAGCCTAAGCTGAAGACTTTCCACGATCCGTCGCAAGACGATCCGCGCGAAGCGCACGCTGCCAAGTTCGAACTGAACTACGTAGCCCTGGAAGGTAACATCGGTTGCATGGTCAACGGTGCTGGCCTGGCCATGGGTACCATGGACATCGTCAACCTGCATGGCGGCAAACCAGCCAACTTCCTCGACGTGGGCGGTGGTGCTACCAAAGAACGCGTTACCGAAGCCTTCAAGATCATCCTGTCCGACTCCAACGTCGCTGCAGTACTGGTCAACATCTTCGGCGGCATCGTTCGTTGCGACATGATTGCCGAAGGCATCATCGGTGCAGTGAAAGAAGTTGGCGTTAAAATCCCGGTTGTTGTTCGCCTTGAAGGTAACAACGCTGAACTGGGCGCTAAAGTACTGGCAGAAAGCGGTTTGAACATCATCGCGGCTACCAGCCTGACCGACGCTGCTCAACAAGTTGTCAAAGCTGCGGAGGGCAAATAATGAGCGTCCTGATCAATAAAGACACCAAAGTTATCTGCCAGGGTATTACCGGTTCGCAAGGTAGTTTCCACACCCAGCAAGCCATCGAATACGGCACCAAGATGGTTGGCGGCGTAACTCCGGGCAAAGGCGGCACCGAGCACCTGGGCCTGCCAGTGTTCAACACCGTGAAAGACGCTGTAGCAGCCACTGGCGCCACCGCCAGCGTGATCTACGTTCCAGCTCCTTTCTGCAAGGACTCGATCCTGGAAGCAGCATTCGGCGGCATCAAGCTGATCGTGTGCATCACCGAAGGCATTCCTACCCTGGACATGCTGGACGCTAAAGTTAAGTGCGACGAGCTGGGCGTAGTCCTGATCGGCCCTAACTGCCCAGGCGTGATCACCCCAGGCGAATGCAAGATCGGCATCATGCCAGGTCACATTCACTTGCCAGGTAAAGTCGGTATCGTTTCGCGTTCCGGCACCCTGACCTACGAAGCTGTGAAGCAGACCACTGACGCCGGTTTCGGTCAGTCGACTTGCGTCGGCATCGGCGGTGACCCGATCCCAGGCTCGAACTTCATCGACATCCTGAAGCTGTTCCAGGAAGACCCGAAGACCGAAGCGATCGTCATGATCGGTGAGATCGGCGGTTCGGCTGAAGAAGAAGCGGCTGCCTACATCAAGGCACACGTGACCAAGCCAGTTGTTTCCTACATCGCTGGTGTGACTGCCCCTGCGGGCAAGCGCATGGGCCATGCTGGCGCAATCATCTCTGGCGGCAAAGGCACTGCAGACGAGAAATTCGCTGCACTGCAAGACGCAGGCGTTAAAACCGTGCGTTCGTTGGCAGACATCGGCAAGGCCCTGGCCGAGCTGACCGGTTGGGCTGTCAAGTAAGCCTCGCGCTTAGCTGACGCTTCACCACACAAAGGCCACCTTCGGGTGGCCTTTGTGCTTTCTGCAGGTTGCTGAAAATTCCAGCATTTAGATATACAGATGCGACATCAAAGTGTCGCTTATCGGACAGTCCGCCCCGCAACAGTGCGTTTGTCAGGCTAATTCTGTAATCTAGCCGCCTCTTTATGCGTCCGCATCCCAAAAGGAAGCTGCGCGCTAGACCGGTCGGTCCCCATCAGGGCCGGCAGTATTTCCCTCATCCATAGGGAATCCCTCTCTAAATTCCGATTCAGTAGTGTGGTATTTCCTCAAATGAAAGTGTTGAAAAGCCAGGATGTCCTGGCGCTGGGCTTCATGACATTTGCCCTGTTCGTGGGCGCTGGCAACATCATCTTCCCGCCAATCGTTGGTTTGCAGTCCGGGCCTCACGTCTGGATGGCAGCGCTGGGTTTCCTGATCACTGCGGTGGGCCTGCCGGTGGTCACCGTGATCGCCCTGGCCAAGGTCGGCGGCGGCATGGACGCGTTGAGCAGCCCGATCGGCAAGATCGCCGGTGGCCTGCTCGCGGCGGCGGCGTATCTGGCGGTAGGGCCGCTGTTCGCCACCCCGCGTACCGCAACCGTGTCGTTTGAAGTCGGCCTGGCGCCGTTGACCGGTGAAAGTCCGCTGGCACTGTTTCTCTACAGCTCGGTGTACTTCCTGGTGGTGTTCTTCGTCTCCCTCTATCCGGGCCGACTGCTGGACACCGTGGGGCGTTTTCTCGCGCCGCTGAAAATCATCGCGCTGGCCATCCTTGGCATCGCCGCGTTTGCCCTGCCGGCCGGCGAAGTGGGCGTGGCTACCCCTGAGTACGTGGCTGCGCCGTTCTCCCAGGGCTTTATCAATGGTTACCTGACCATGGACACCCTGGGCGCGTTGGTGTTTGGCATCGTGATCGTCAACGCGATCCGTTCCCGTGGTGTCGAGTCGCCCAAGCTGATCACCCGCTACGCGATCATTGCCGGCCTAATTGCCGGCGTCGGCCTGGCACTGGTCTACATCAGTCTGTTCCGCCTCGGTTCGGGCAGCCATGCAGTGGCTGCCGGTGCCAGTAACGGCGCTGCGGTATTGCACGCCTACGTGCAGCACACGTTCGGTTCGCTGGGCAGCGGCTTCCTCGCGGTGCTGATCTCCCTCGCGTGCCTGGTCACTGCGGTGGGCCTCACCTGCGCCTGCGCCGAGTATTTCAGCCGCGTCCTGCCGCTGTCCTACAAGGCCCTGGTGGTGATCCTCGCGCTGTTCTCGCTGTTCGTGTCGAACCTGGGCCTGACCAAGCTGATTGCGTTCTCGATCCCGGTGCTCACCGCGATCTACCCGCCGTGCATCGTGCTGGTGGCCTTGAGCTTCTGCAAAGATTTCTGGCAGGAACAGGGTCGTATCGTCGGTCCGGTGATGCTGGTGTCGTTCATCTTCGGTTGCATCGACGCACTCAAGGGCGCTGGCCTGGCCGATTGGATGCCGTCGCAACTGGCGCACCTGCCATTGAGCGAGCAGGGCCTGGCATGGTTGGTGCCTTCGGTGATGACCTTGGGCGTGGCGTTCGTGATTGATCGCATGCTGGGCAAGCGCAGCGAAGCGCTCGCCTAAATAGCCGGCTTCACGCTACATGGAAATGCCCCGTATCAATCGATACGGGGCATTTTTTATGTGTTTGCAACACGATCCCGTAGGAGCCGGCTTGTATTCACCCAACCATCGCTTAATAGGACCCCCATGTCGTTCGTCGAAACCAATCAGATCCACCTGCTTGCCGCCCTCTGGTTTGTCCTGTGCTGGGGCGGCTACACCCGCTATGCCACCTGGAAGGCCCGGGACACTGCGTGCCTGGCCAGTGTGCTGCATCTGTATCGCGAAGACTGGATGCGCCGCATGCTGCTGCGCGACAACCGCATTGCCGACGCCAGTGTGATCGGCAACCTGGAACGCAACGCGTCGTTCTTTGCCTCCAGCACCTTGATCATCCTGGCCGGCATTCTCACCGTGCTCGGTGCCTCAGAGCGCGCGGTGTCGCTGCTGGCTGACATTCCCATGGTGCAGCAGGCGTCCCAGGGCATGTCGGAGATCAAGCTGCTGTGCCTGGCCCTGGTGTTCGTCTATGCATTCTTCACGTTCAGTTGGTGCATGCGCCAGTACAACTTTGCGGCAGTGCTGGTCGGCTCGGCGCCGATGGTGGGGGAGCGGCATGTGTCGGAGCAGGAGCGCAAGGCGTTTGCGCTACGTGCGGCGCGGGTGATCTCCATGGCCGCCAACCAGTTCAACTTCGGCCTGCGCGCTTATTACTTCGGCATGACCATGCTGGCGTGGTTTGTCAGCCCCTGGTTGTTCATGTTGATGAGTGCCGGGGTGGTGGTCGTGCTGTACCGCCGCGAGTTTCATTCCGACGTACTGCAAGTGATGGTGTATACCCAGACGGACACACCGCCGCCGGAGGCGGTTAAAGAGTCGTCTTAAGTAACCTTGAAATAAAAACACCAGGCAAAGTAAAGCCCGCTATCTAAGCGGGCTTTCTTTTTGCAGCCAAGCTATTTCAAGCCGCGGTATCAAGAACCGCTGGCAGGGGTAGCAGGTGCTGCTTCTTTTGCGGCGGCTTCGTTCGATTCAGCCTGAGCTTTGGCAGCATCGGCGTTTTCTTTCGCAGCGTCGTTCACTTTATCCTGAGCCTTCGCCATATCTTTTTGAGCTTGCTCGGAATGTGCGGCGGCGTCTTGGGCTTTGTCTTCGGATTTCTTATCGCAGGCAGCGAGACCGAGGGCAGCGGCCAACATCATGGAAATAGCTAAAGTCTTGCGCATGGGGTGTTTCTCCTTATTGAAGATATCTACTGGCCTTTCGAGCATGGGCGTTCTGCATTAGTTCCTTTAATTCCACAGATATATAAACCACCGGTGCAAAGGAACTTTCCTGCCCGCCGGCTATTGCACCGATCATCACTAATAAGAGTCTTCCACGAATGACCGAAAATCCCTTGTTAGAGCGTGCGTCGCGCTTTGTATCGGCCTTGCGCCATTGTCAGGTGCTGGGCATCACCGCTCATCAGGCCAGCGAGGAGGGCATCACGCTGCTCATGCCTTATGCGCCGCAACTGGTCGGCGACCCGCGGACCGGCGTCATTCACGGTGGCGCATTGACCTCCCTGATGGACACCGCCTGCGGCATGGCCACCCTGTGCGTGTTGCCGGAGTTCGAGGTGTGCCCGACTCTCGACCTGCGTATCGACTACATGCATCCCGCCGCACCGCACCAGCCTGTCTATGGATTTGCCCAATGCTACCGGGTGACCACCGACGTGATCTTCACGCGCGGCTTTGCCTACCAGGATGACCCACAACAGCCCATCGCCCATGTCGTCGGCACGTTCATGCGCATGGGCAAGCGTCTCAAAGGGGCGCAAGGGTTGAGCAACACGATCAAGGGAGAGCAGGCATGACCCATCGATTCAAGACGCGCCTGGAGCAGGCCCATGAACGCGGCGATTATGCAGCGCTGCTCGAACTGATCCCCTACGCCAAGCTGATCGGTATCGAATGCACCCGGCTTGGGGATGAACTGCTGTTCCGCCTGCCGGCCAACAAGGACAATATTGGTAACCCGATATTGCCGGCGCTGCATGGCGGGGTCATCGCAGGCTTCATGGAGTTGTCTGCCGCGCTGCATCTGCTGGTGTTCACCGGCGCGCCGGGCTTCCCGAAAATCATCGATTTCTCCCTCGATTACCTGCGTGCCGGGCAGTTTCGCGACACCTACGCCAAATGCCAGGTGTGGCGCCAGGGCCGAAGGGTGGCGAATGTGGCGATCACCGCCTGGCAAAGCACGCAGGCTGAGCCCATCGCCACCGCCCGCGCGCATTTCAAGATTGAGGAAGTCGGCCGCCCTTGAAATCCTGCTCTTAGCCCCCAACTTTGATGACAACCCGCCGCCAACCCTCAAGGGCGCGGCCACTGCCATCCAATTGGAGTTTGATGACCATGAGTGTGGAAACTCAAAAGGAAACCCTGGGCTTCCAGACCGAGGTGAAGCAACTGCTGCACCTCATGATCCATTCGCTGTATTCCAACAAGGAAATCTTCCTTCGCGAATTGATCTCGAACGCCTCTGACGCTGTCGACAAATTACGTTTCGAAGCCCTGTCCAAGCCTGAATTGCTGGAAGGCGGCGCCGAACTGAAAATCCGCGTGAGCTTCGACAAGGACGCCAAGACCGTCACCCTCGAAGACAACGGCATCGGCATGAGCCGCGAAGACGCGATCACCCACCTTGGGACCATCGCCAAATCCGGCACTGCCGACTTCATGAAAAACCTCTCGGGCGACCAGAAGAAAGATTCGCACCTGATCGGCCAGTTCGGCGTGGGCTTCTACTCGGCCTTCATCGTCGCCGACAAGGTGGAAGTGTTCAGCCGCCGCGCCGGCCTCGACGCCAGCGAAGGCGTGCATTGGTCTTCGAAAGGCGAGGGCGAATTCGAAATCGCCACGATCGACAAGGCTGATCGCGGCACGCGCATCGTCCTGCACCTCAAGTCCGGTGAAGATGAATTCGCCGATGGCTGGCGCCTGCGCAACATCGTCAAGAAGTACTCCGACCACATCGCCCTGCCGATCGAGCTGCCGAAAGAACAAGCGGCCGCCGAAGGCGAAGAAGCGCCTGCCCAGGAATGGGAAGTGGTCAACCGCGCCAGCGCGCTGTGGACCCGTCCGCGTACCGAGATCAAGGACGAGGAATACCAGGAGTTCTACAAGCACATCGGTCACGACTACGAAAACCCGCTGAGCTGGAGCCACAACAAGGTCGAAGGCAAGCTGGAATACAGTTCGCTGCTCTATGTGCCGGCCCGCGCGCCGTTCGACCTGTACCAGCGTGAAGCGCCAAAAGGCCTGAAACTCTACGTACAGCGCGTGTTCGTGATGGACCAGGCGGAATCCTTCCTGCCGCTGTACCTGCGCTTCATCAAGGGCGTGGTCGACTCCAACGACCTGTCGCTGAACGTGTCGCGGGAAATCCTGCAAAAAGACCCGATCATCGACTCGATGAAGTCGGCGCTGACCAAGCGCGTGCTCGACATGCTGGAAAAACTGGCGAAGAACGAGCCTGAGCAATACAAGGGCTTCTGGAAAAACTTCGGCCAGGTCATGAAAGAAGGCCCGGCGGAAGATTTTGCCAACAAGGAAAAAATCGCCGGCCTGCTGCGTTTTGCCTCCACCCAAGGCGACGACGGCGAGCAGAACGTTGCCCTGGCCGAATACCTGGCACGCGCCAAGGAAGGCCAGGACAAGATCTACTACCTCACCGGCGAAACCTACGCGCAGGTCAAGAACAGCCCGCACCTGGAAGTCTTCCGCAAGAAAGGCATCGAAGTGCTGCTGCTGACCGACCGTATCGATGAGTGGCTGATGAGCTACCTCAACGAGTTCGACGGCAAATCCTTCATCGACGTGGCTCGTGGTGACCTGGACCTGGGTAACCTCGACTCCGAAGAAGAGAAGAAAGAAGCCGAAGAAGTCGCCAAGTCCAAAGAAGGCCTGGTTGAGCGGATCAAGGCGTCCCTGGGCGACGCGGTCAGCGAGGTGCGGGTTTCCCACCGCCTGACCGATTCCCCGGCGATCCTGGCTATCGGCGAGCAGGACCTGGGCATGCAGATGCGTCAGATCCTGGAAGCCAGCGGCCAGAAGGTACCGGACTCCAAGCCGATCTTCGAATTCAACCCGGCTCACCCGCTGATCGAGAAACTCGACGGCGAGCAGAGCGAAGAGCGTTTTGGCGACCTGTCGCACATCCTCTTCGACCAGGCGGCCCTGGCCGCTGGCGACAGCCTGAAAGACCCGGCCGCCTATGTGCGCCGACTGAACAAGCTGTTGGTGGAACTGTCGGTTTAACACCGTTGTAGAAAAACCCGCTTCGGCGGGTTTTTTCATTTGTAGCGCTTCATTGCAGGTGCACGTCTGTCGATGAAAAACTCGATGGCACTGCGTTCATTCAGGATGCTCGCGCTATTGTTGACGTTCTTCCCGAGCAAGCGTGCGCCTACACACCTCAACTGGAGTAAATGATGAGCCAAGTCACTGTGCGTTCCGTGGTCTATCAGATTGATGGCCAGTCTTATGAAAGCCGCCTGGCATTCGATGCCAGCCACAAGGGCCCGTTGCCAGGTCTGCTGATGGCGCCGAACTGGATGGGTGTGAGTGCGGGGGCCGAAGAAATCGCCAAGACCGTCGCCAGCAAAGGCTATGTGGTGCTGATCGCCGACCTGTACGGGCAAACGGTGCGCCCATCCAACGGCGATGAAGCCGGTGCAGCGATGATGCCGCTGAAAAATGACCGCCCGTTGTTGAACAAGCGCATGCAAGCAGCGTTTGAGCAACTGCAAGGCCAGACCGAAGCCGCAGTGGACACCTCGAAACTGGCCACCTTTGGCTTCTGTTTCGGCGGCTGCTGCTCTCTGGAGCTGGCGCGTACCGGTGCGCCGCTCAAGGCTGCCGTGTCGTTCCACGGCACCCTCGACACGCCGAACCCGGCGGACGCGAAGAACATCAAGGGTTCCGTGCTGGTGCTGCACGGTGCTTCCGACCCGTTGGTGCCGAAAGAGCAACTGCCGGCCTTTGAAGATGAAATGAACGCGGCCGGTGTGGATTGGCAACTGCTGAGCTACGGCGGCGCGGTGCATTCCTTTACCGACCCGCATGCCAATGTGCCGGGCAAGATGATGTACGACGCAAAGACCGCTGCGCGGGCTTTCCAGTCGATGCATAACCTGCTGGATGAAGTGTTCAAGGGCTGAAGCTTGAGCGCCTGTCAGGGCGTCTTAGCGGCCAAGCCCACTCCCAGTTGAATGTGGGAGCGGGCTTGCCTGCGAAGGCTATCTGACAGGCAACTCGATCCTGTCGGTTTCTCCCGGCACCGTTGGCCAATCCCCAGCCGCCCAGCGCTGCCTGGCCTGCTCGATCAGCGCCGGATCGCTCGCGACAAAATTCCAATTGATCCGCCGTGGTCCATCCAGTGGCGCGCCGCCAAACACCACCAGGTGGCAATCACTGTCGGCAAACAACGTCATTGCCTGCCCGGGCTCCAGCACCACCAGGCTGTTGACCTCCAGCCCCTCGCCGTCCAACTGCGCTTCACCGTCCAGCACATACACGGCGCGTTCCTCATGCTCATCCGGGATCAGCAGGGTGGTGGCCGTCTGCATCTGCACCTCGGCATACAGCGTGGGTGACAGCACCGGCACCGGCGATTTCAGGCAGAAGCCGCTGCCCGCGATCATGCGGATCGTCACACCCAGATTGTTACTCACCGGCAGGCTCGCGGCTGGGTGATGGCTGTAGTGCCCTGGTCCGTTTTCGTGGTCCTTGGGCGAAGCCAGCCACACTTGCAGCCCGTGCAGGCTGAAGCCACTGGCCTTGAGCGCCTCGGGCGTGCGCTCGACGTGGGCAATTGCGCTGCCGGCAGTCATCCAGCTGACATCGCCGGCCTGTACCACCTGGTTCGAACCCAGGCTGTCCTTGTGCTGCAGTGCGCCTTCGAACAGGTAGGTGAGGGTCGACAGGCCGATATGCGGGTGCTGGCGGATATTCATGCCGCTGCCTGGTGCGTAGCGGGTGGGCAGCATATGGTCGAAAAACACAAAAGGCCCGACGCTGCGGCATTCCCGCGAAGGCAGCGGGCGCAGGATAGGCTGGCCTTCGACATCTTCGGGGCGCGGGCGGATCACGGTGAGGGCGGTCATGGTGCATCCCAGTCTGAGCGGGTTAGGTGGCTTTGAGCATAACCCGCCCGACGGGAGGTTGCCGCTATTGGCTGAAGGCGCCTTCCGACAATGTTGTCTCGATGGTGACTTCGGCCGTGGTCATCAGCTTGTGCACCGGGCAGCGATCTGCCACGCGATGCAGTTCGTCGCGCTGCTCGTCTGTCAGCACGCCCTTGAGGGTCAGCTTGACGGCGAGCTTGTATTTACCCTTTTGCTCTTCACTGGCGTCGTGGCTGACTTCCACGGTCACGCCGGTCAGCGGGATGTCTTTTTTCTGGGCGTAGAGCTTGACGGTCAAGGCCTTGCACGAGGCCAGCGCGGCATCGAAGTAGTCGTGGGGGGAGGGCGCCGAATCGTCACCGCCCAGGCTTTTGGGCAGGTCGGTAAACAGCTCGTGGTTGTTGATGTTGACGCTGTGACGGAAGTTGTCGGCGTTCAACGTATTGACGGTAACAGGCATGGCAAACCTCACAGGGTGGCAGGATGAAGGTCATGCAGTTATAGAGCATGCTGGCACTTCGGTGTTCCGCGATTTTTGCCGGCTGAACCCCGGCAAGGCGCGCAAGGTCTACCAGAGTCAGCCCCTATCGAGGTTTTATCGTGCCCTGGACCCGCCTGAGTCTTGCCCTGTTACTCGCTGCCACCAGCCTGGCCGCCCACGCGCGTGACTATGCCTACAGCGACGCGCACCTGCATTACGTGGATTTTTTCCAGGAAACGGCAGGCATGGACAAGCTGCTCAAGGCCATGGCCGATAACCGTATCGAGCACGTGATGATTTCCGGTATCCCGGTAGCGAAGAAGTGGCACGAAGACGAACCCAAGCGCCCGCGCTACTACGCCGGTGATGACGCCGACGCCTATTGGTACAGTGCCACCGATGTGATCGTTGCGGCGGCGGTGACTAAACTGACGCCTGAACAGCGCCAGCACTTTCATCCCTTCCTCAGTGGCTTCAACCCCAACGACAAGAACTCGGCCGCGCACATCCAGCGCATGCTCGACCTCAATCCCGGGCTGTGGCAGGGCATCGGCGAGGTGTTCACCCGCCACGACGACCTGACCGCCCTGACATCCGGCGATACCCCGCGCGCGAATAACGAAGCCATGACCCGCATCTATCACCTGGCGGCCGAGAACGACCTGCCGGTGATGCTGCACTCCAATATCACCTCCAAGCGCGAACGGAATCCGCTGTACCTGGCCGAAGTGGAGGAATCACTGCGCAACCACCCGCACACGCGCTTTATCTGGGCGCATGCCGGCACCAGCAAGGAAATCCATCGCCACCAGGTGCAGATGGATTTTTTACTGCCCACCTTGAGTCGGCTGCTCGAGGCCTATCCCAACCTGTACATCGACCTGTCCTGGAGCATGCTCACGCCTTACTTGCTGGATGACGCGGGCAAGCCTCGGCCAGAATGGACAGCGTTGGTGGAGCGCTTCCCGGAGCGCTTTATGCTGGGGTCGGATGTGGTAGGGCGTTTCAACAAGCTGGGTAAGGAGATGCACCGCTTCGAGCCCTTCCTCGACGCGCTCCCTGAGGACATTGCCCACAAGGTGGCGCGGGATAACTTCCTGGCCATCCTGCCTAAAGCGCCTCGCGATTTGCCTCCTCGTTGATATCGCGTTTTGGTCTTACGCAATCGGGCGAGGACGCCGATAACGTTCAGGAGACCGGCTGCAGGTGGATGCAGCGCTTCTGGAAGGAACCTACGCAATGAATGTTCGCAGTTTGAATATCGCCCCGCGCGCCGGCTTGGGCTTTGGCGTATTGGCATTGATGGTGTTTGCCCTGGGCGGCTTTGCCCTTTTGCAGATGGCCAATATGCGCCAGCAATCGGATCAGGTGGAGAACAACTGGCTGCCCAGCGTGATGGCGGTGGGGGAGATGAGCCAGGACCTGCTGCGGGTGCGCGCGCTGACCTTGCGCTTGCTGCTTAACCGCGAGCCCGAGGCGCTGGCGCAGAACGAGCGCAAGCTCAATGACCTCAAGAGCGGCTTGCATCACGCGCAGACCCTGTACGAAGCGCTGATCGTGCTGCCCGAGGAGCGCACGCTGTTTGACCGCTTCAAGGTCCAGGAACAGCAATACCTGCAACGCCAGGAACAGGTGATGGGGTTTTCCAGGGCCAATCAGCTGGAGGACGCGGTCAAGGTGGTCAACGGCGAGATGAATCAACTCGCTGATGAAATGGCTGCGACCCTGCGCGACCTGGTCAACCTGAATAAGACCAACGCCAACCTGGCGGCAAGCCTGGCGCAGAGTGTGTTCAGCCAGTCGCGCAGTTGGGTGATCGGCATGATCGTGCTCACGGCGTTGATTACCATCGGGCTGGCGGTGTGGCTGACGCGCAGCATTGTGTTGCCACTGGCGCAGTCGTTGAAGGTCGCCCAGGGCGTCGCCAGTGGCGATCTGACCGGCGACATAAGCGTTACCGGCAACGACGAGCCGGCGCGCCTGCAGCAGGCGCTCAAGGGCATGCAGGAGAACCTGCGCGACACCATCCGGCGTATTTCCGAGTCGTCGAACCAGTTGGCGTCGGCTTCCGAGGAACTCAGTTGTGTCACCGAGGACGCCACGCGCGGCCTGCATCAGCAAAATCAGGAAATCGAACAGGCGGCCACGGCGGTCAACCAGATGACGGCAGCGGTGGAGGAAGTGGCGAGTAACGCCGTGGCCACCTCCCAGGCCTCGCGCGAGTCCGACCGCATTGCCCAGCAAGGGCGTGAGCAAGTGCACCAGACGGTGGTGTCCATCGAGGCGCTGGCCACTGACGTGACCGACAACGTGACGCAGGTCGAGGACCTGGCGCAAAAGGTCTATGGCATCAGCAAGGTGCTGGACGTGATCCGCTCGATTGCCGAACAGACCAACCTGCTCGCACTGAATGCGGCCATCGAGGCGGCGCGGGCCGGGGATGCCGGGCGCGGCTTTGCGGTGGTGGCCGATGAAGTGCGCGCGCTGGCCCACCGTACCCAGCAATCGACCCAGGAAATCGAGCAGATGATCAGCGGCATTCAGCAGGGCACCGATCAGGCGGTCAGTTCGATGCAACAGAGCAACAGTCGCGCGCGTTCCACCCTGGATATCGCCAAGTCGGCGGGGATGGCACTGGAGGAAATTGCCTCGGCGTTTACCTTGATCAACGAGCGCAACCTGGTGATCGCCAGTGCTTCCGAGCAACAGGCGGCGGTGGCGCGGGAGGTGGATCGCAATTTGATGAACATTCGCGACCTGGCGCACCAGACGTCGACCGGGGCGAACCAGACCAGTGCGGCGAGCCAGGAGTTGTCGCGGCTGGCGGTGGACCTGAATTCGATGGTGGCGCGGTTTTCGGTGTAGGGCAGCAGGTCGAGCTGGCGTCATCGCAGGCAAGCCAGCTCCCACATTTGGCTGTATTCACACTTCAAAATGCCGGAGCTGGCTTGCCTGCGATAGAGGCGCCGCGGTCTCGCCTGTAATCACCCACAAAAAAGCCCCGAACCAGTCGGGGCTTTTTATTGGGTCGAGCTACAGGTCTTACTTACCCTGCCAGCGTTTCAGTACCAGGGTGGCGTTGGTGCCACCGAAGCCGAAGCTGTTGCTCATCACGGTGTCGATCTTGGCGTTTTCGACGGTCTTGGTCAGGATCGGCATATCGGCGACGACCGGGTCGATCTCGTCGATGTTGGCCGAACCGGCCATGAAGTTGCCTTCCATCATCAGCAGGCAGTAGATCGCTTCGTGAACGCCGGCGGCGCCCAGGGAGTGACCGGACAGGCTCTTGGTGGAGCTGATGGCTGGCGCCTTGTCGCCGAATACCGCACGCACGCCTTCCATTTCCTTGGCGTCACCGACCGGAGTCGACGTGCCGTGGGTGTTCAGGTAGTCGATTGGGGTATCTACGGTGGACATGGCCATCTGCATGCAACGGATGGCGCCTTCACCGCTTGGCGCAACCATGTCGTAGCCGTCGGAGGTTGCGCCGTAGCCGACGATTTCCGCGTAGATCTTGGCGCCACGGGCGAGGGCGTGTTCCAGCTCCTCGACCACCACCATGCCGCCACCGCCGGCGATGACGAAACCGTCACGCTTGGCGTCGTAGGCGCGGGAGGCCTTCTCCGGGGTTTCGTTGTACTGGGTGGACAGTGCGCCCATGGCGTCGAACAGGAACGACTGGCTCCAATGTTCTTCTTCACCGCCGCCGGCGAACACGATGTCCTGCTTGCCCAGCTGGATCTGCTCAACGGCAGTCCCGATGCAGTGGGCGCTGGTCGCGCAGGCGGAGGAGATCGAGTAGTTCACGCCCTTGATCTGGAATGGCGTGGCCAGGCAGGCGGAAACGGTGCTGCCCATGGTCCGCGTGACGCGGTAAGGGCCTACACGCTTGACGCCTTTTTCGCGCAGGATGTCCAGCGCTTCCATCTGGTTCAGGGTGGATGCGCCGCCCGAACCGGCGATCAGGCCGGTGCGTACGTTCGAAACCTGGTCTTCGCTCAGGCCGGAGTCGGCAATCGCGTCTTTCATGGCCAGGTAGGCATAGGCGGCAGCGTGGCCGACGAAGCGGTAGATCTTGCGATCGATCAGTTCTTCGAGGGGCAGGTCGATGGAGCCGGAAACCTGGCTACGCAGACCCATTTCGGCATATTCCGGGTTGAAGCGGATGCCAGGGCGACTTGCACGCAGGTTAGCGGTGACGGTCTCTTTGTCATTGCCCAGGCAAGAAACGATGCCCAGACCAGTGATAACGACGCGGCGCATGCGGATAACCCTTAAAAGTTGTCAGTGGAAGTGAATACGCCGACCCGAAGGCCTTCGGCAGTATAGATCTCGCGACCGTCGACGCTCACCGAACCATCGGCGATGGCGAGGTTCAGCTTGCCCTTGAGGACGCGCTTGATCTGAATGTTATAGGTGACTTTCTTGGCGGTCGGCAGGACCTGGCCAAAGAACTTCACTTCGCCCGAACCCAGGGCACGGCCGCGGCCCGGCAGGCCTTGCCAGCCGAGGAAGAAACCGACCAGCTGCCACATGGCGTCGAGGCCCAGGCAGCCCGGCATCACAGGGTCGCCTTCGAAATGGCAGGCGAAGAACCACAGGTCCGGGGTGATATCCAGCTCGGCGACCAATTCACCTTTGCCGTACTTGCCACCCTCTTCGCTGATATGGGTGATGCGATCCACCATCAGCATGTTCGGGGCGGGCAGTTGCGCGTTACCTGGGCCGAACAGCTCACCGCGACTGCAGCGCAGCAGGTCTTCCCGAGTAAAGGCGTTTTGTTTGGTCATGCGAGCTCCTCAATAATCCCATGCGGCAGGGTAGGGCAAATCTTCCCGAACCGAATGAAGCGTTCATGCCTCATGTCGGCAGCCTACACATAGACTATTGCGTTGTAGTGAAAGTCACAGCGGCAAGGTACTGAATGTACACTTGTTCACTGAAATTTTAAACCGGGCCTGTTTATCGGCCCGTTTGGGTGCCTAAGACTGCCGCACTTTCGTCTTTCACGCCAGTCGGAAGTGGCTGATGGCGCGGCGCTATTGCACCCAACGCTGCAGTATTTGCTGCAAATCCGTGCGTTTGAACGGCTTGGCCAGGTAATCGTTCATTCCCGCTGCGAGACACGCCTCACGGTCGCCCTGCAGGGCGTTCGCGGTGAGGGCGATAATCGGCAGGTCGGCGCAGCCCGGCAACTGGCGAATCTGGCGGGTCGCTTCATAGCCGTCGATCAGCGGCAGCCGGCAATCCATCAGGATCGCAGTGAAAATCAGGCTCTCGGCGCTGCGGATCGCCTCGGCGCCGTCGGTGGCCAGGCTGACCTGGAAGCCCAGGCTGCGCAGCATGGCTTCGACCACCGTGCGGTTCACCGGATTGTCCTCCACCAGCAGCACATGGCGACCCTCTCCGGCGCTGGTCTTGCCTTCGGCGTTGGCGGCAATCGCCGGCACGCTGTGCTGGTCGATGGCCAGCGGGATTTCCAGGGTAAACACCGAGCCACGGCCTTCTTCGCTCTGGGCGCGCAAGGTGCCACCCATGCGTTCGGCCAGGGTACGGGCGATGGGCAGGCCGAGGCCGGTGCCGCCGTAACGTCTTGAAATGGAACTGTCAGCCTGCTGGAACGCATCGAACATCAATTCCAGGCGTTCGGCGGAAATCCCGATGCCACTGTCGCGCACGGTGCAGGTGAACCACACCAGCTCATGGTCCAGGGTCTGCCAATGGGGCTCGACGCTGACGGTGCCGTGCTCAGTGAACTTCAGCGCATTGCCGATCAGGTTCACCAGGATCTGGCGGATACGCGTCGGATCGCCCTGCACCCGCAGGGTGTCCATGCCGGGCGGGATCGGCAGTTGCAACGCCAACCCGCGCTGCTGGGCGCTGTGCTGGAAGGCCTGGGCGCAGCTGTTGATCAGGTCCGCCAGGTTGAACGGAATGTGCTCCAACTCAAGCGCGGCACGCTCGATGCGCGAGAAGTCGAGGATGTCGTTGATGACCTTGAGCAGGTGCTCGGTGGACTCGGAGGCCAGCGCCGCGTATTCGGTCTGCTCCTCGGTCATCTCGGTGGTTTCCAGCAACTGCAGCATGCCCAGCACGCCGTTCATCGGCGTGCGCAGCTCATGGCTCATCATCGCCAGGAAGTCCGACTTGGCGTTGTTGGCGCGCTCGGCCTCCTCGCGGGTCTGGATCAACTGCGCCATGGCCTGCTGCTGTTCGCGACTGGCCTGGTTGAGGCCTTCGGCGAGGTTGT
This sequence comes from Pseudomonas sp. PS01298, assembly GCF_029959745.1. Taxonomy (NCBI): domain Bacteria; kingdom Pseudomonadati; phylum Pseudomonadota; class Gammaproteobacteria; order Pseudomonadales; family Pseudomonadaceae; genus Pseudomonas; species Pseudomonas sp. PS01298. Next base: position 47,387 of record NZ_JASCPP010000016.1, read on the forward strand.
TGATATGCCGCGACAGGTCGCCCAGTTCCGAGTCATCGACAATCGGCAGCGGCGTCTTGTAGTCGCCTTGCTGGATGGCTTTCACGGCGTGGCCCATGGCGCTGATCGGCTGCGACAGGCTGGCGGCCAGGCGCCGTGCGAGCAGGAAGGTAAACAGCAGGGCGAACAGCGCGAGGATCCCGGCCTTGAACAGGATTTCCTGCTGGCGCTGGCTGAACGCGTCGTTGGACATGCCGACAATCACCCGGCCCAGGTAGTCCGCGCGGGGTGCCTTGGGTTCGTTGAGATTGTCCTGGAAAAAGTCGTTGCCCAGCTGGATATGCTGCAGGCGGATCGGCGCCTGGAAGACTTTCACCGACAGCGAGCGGTCATGTTTTTCCGAGGGCTGCTCGACGTAGACGAGGATGTTCTCGCTGCTGTCCTGGATCTCCAGGAAGCGCACGTGGGGCGTGGCCAGCGTGGCGCGCAGCAGGCTGTCGAGCACGTCGTTGTTGCCGGAAATCACCCCGTATTCAGTGGCCGGCGCCAGTTGGTTGGCGATCAGTTGGCCGGTGTGGTCGAGTTCCTGGCGCAGGTCCTGGATACGCACGAAGGTGAAGAAGCTGATCAACAGCAACGTCAGCAACAGCGCCGGGCCCAGGGTGATGAGCTGGGTGCGGGTGTTGATGTCCCAACGACGACGCAAGGTCATGGGTGTTTTTCTCCTTCGGCCAATCGGGCGGCGACGCTGGCGTCGTCCACCTGTTCGATGCCCAGTGAGCGCGCAACTTGCGGGTTGCCGACGACTTTGAAGTGTCTCGGGTAAAGTGCGCGCGGCCAGGTGGCGGGCGGTTGCTCAAGCAAATGGTCGAGTACGCTCAGCCAGTCGGCCTGGTCGCTGTAAGTGCTGGCCAGGCTGCCGGCCCGCACGAACCCGGCGTTCGGCCCCACCAACGGCAATTGTTGGGCGTAGCTGCTGAGCAACAGGTTCTTCGCGGTTTTCGGGTTGTAGAGTTGTGGATCGTCGAGGCCGAGCAGCACGTCGCTGTTTCTGAACAGCGATTGCAGCGGGCGGCTGTCGTTAATGTTGTCCCAGCGCTGTGGCACGATTTCCAGGCCCAGCAGCGTGGCCTGCTGGCGCAACTCGGGCAGCAGGAATTCGCTGTCGGCGCTGTAGAGCACGCCAATGCGCTGCGCTTGCGGCAGGATATTGTTGATCAGGCGCAGTTGGCGCTCCAGCGGCGGGTCGCTCCACAGCAGGGTAATGCGTGGATGCTGGGTGCTGCCCGGCCGTTCATGGGCTTGCAGGCGGCTGATGCGCAGCACCAGGGTCGGCGGGCCCTGCGCGTCCTGCAGGCGCCAGTCGAGGCCGGGCAGGTCGAGCAGGATCAGGCGGGTCGTGGCCGGCAGGTGGCTGGGGGCCGGCAGGTCCTTGAGGGGCGTGAAGGTGACGTGGTCCTGCGGTCGTTGCTCGGCTAGGGCCTTGGTAAAGGCCTGCACGCCGGCACCGTCCTCGGCGGCGGTCAACAGGATCTCGGCACTCCAGGCCGGTGTGGCCAGCAACAGACAGGCCAGCAGCACGCTGCGCCGGCAGAGTGTGTAGAGGTCAATAAAGAAGAAGGTCATCCGTGACGAGTCGCCCATATCAGAACTCTAACTCCGCGCTGAAGTAGAGTACGTGACGGTGGTCGTAATTGTTATCGGCCCATGTCGTGGGCTGGTTATCGAGGCGTTGTTGCAGCATGCCGGCCAGCTCCACGTTGGCTTTGCCCAGGGCAATACGCTTGGCCACGCGCAGGTCGACCCGTTCGAAGCGATATTGGTTGAGTGCGTCGTCGCCATAGTAGAACAGCGCGCTGGACCAGCCGTGGCCCCATTCGCGCAACCAGCCGGCCGAGCCACTGTTACGCGCGGTCTGCGCTTTGTCCAGCGGATTGCTGGAGCTGGCATCCACATAAGCATAGGTGAGCCGCAGGCGGTCGGCGTTGCTCATGCGCCAGTCGAATTGCGATTCGGCACCGCTGAACCGTGCGCTGTTGGCGTTGCTGGCAATGTACTGGTTGTTGCGCAGCGGCGAGCTGATCATGTCGGTGATTTCGTCGTAGAACAGCTTGACGTCCATGTTCAGCCCGATATCGGCAAAGAAACCGTTGTAGCCCAGTTCCCGCGAGCGCATCAGTTCTTTGTCGAGGTTGCCCGGGCCGCGCGTCTTCACGAAGTACTGGCCGCTGGTCTGGCCATAGGCCGGGGAGCTGAGGTTGGTGACGCGATAGCTCCAGTTGACATTGTTTTCGAACATGTCCGGCGAGCGGATTGCCTCGGAGTACACCGCGCGCAGGCCGTGGCGCGGGTTGATCAGGTAGTTGACCGCCACCCGCGGCGTCAGCGAGTTGCCGCTCAGGTGCGTGTCTTCATACATCGCGCCGCCCTGCAGCAGCCAATGTTCGCTGGCGCGCCATTCCAGTTGGCCGAACAGGCGCCAGGTAGTGTCGTCCAGGGTGCCGTTGAAGTAGGTGTCGGAGTCGGCCCGGTCGTAGCGATAATTCATACCGCTGACCAGGCGCAGGCTGTCGGACAGGCTGAGGGTGTCCTGGACCTCGATGTCGTAGCGGCTTTCGCGGGTGCTCTGGTCGATATCGCCGCACACGCTCTGGTTGTTGCCGTCGCGCCACTGGTCCAGCACCCGGTTGGCCAGCGCTTGCTCGGCGGCGCTGCCGGGTGGCGCGCTGCCCTGGCTGTAGGTGTCCATGTGGCGGGCGAGCAGCTCGGCGTAGTTGGGGTTCATCTGCCACAACTGGGTCAGTTCCGGACTGAACGAGACCTTGGCGTCGCAGGCCTTCCAGACTTGCTGGCGGTCCCACTGCTGCGCGGAGCCCTGGATGTACAGGCTGTGGTCGGGGTTGAAGTCGAAATTCCAGCGCAGGGAGCCGGCGTAGTCCTTGGACTTGACGTCGGAATTGTTACCGCCTTCGGTAATTCCGGCGAAGACCGGGGTGTAGGTATAAGGCCGTTGATTGGTGCCTTCCTTGGCATCCAGTTGCCAGTCGATACTCTGCTGCGCATTCAACGTCTGGCTCACCGCCAGGCTGAAGCGGTTGAGGCGGCGGCTGTCACGGCGATCGGCGCCGCTGGCGTCAGTGTCGAAACCGTCGTCCTGCTGGCCGGACAGCGACAAGCGCAGATCGCCGGTTTCCCAGCCCACGCCCTGGCTGGCATAGAAGTCATTGATGCCCCGTTCGCCGCGCACCACCTTGACCCTTGAGCCATGGCTGTTGGCCGGCGAGCGCGTGAGGATATTGACCACCGCCATCAATGCATTGGCGCCGTAACTGACGGTGTTGGGCCCGCGAAAAACCTCGATGCGCTCGATGTCTTCCATGGCCACCGGAATATCGCTCCAGTCCACCGTGGCCAAGCCGGCGCGGTACACCGAGCGGCCGTCGATCAGCACCTGCATGCGCCGCGCATCGCTGGCGCTGGTGCCGTGGTAGTTCACTGCCGCCTGGTTGCCGGTGGTGTAGCCGACCATCATCCCCGGTACCAGGCGCAGCAGTTCGCTGATGTCGCGTGCGCCGCTGGCCTTGATCAGTTCGCTGTCGATTACGGTCATGCTGCCGGGCACCGCGGCGGCCGATTGCTTCAGGCGCGTGGCGGTCAACACTTGCGGCAGCGGCTGGCTGTCGAGGAACAGGTCGTCGGCCAATACCGGTGCACTGCACAACAGCATCAGCCACAGAGATGAACGGGGAGGAGGGCCCAAATACACGGCACGGCCTTGATAATTACGGATAGCCGCCCATGTTAACTGAGGTAGGGTCTTTTGCCAGTCGTCGGACTTGCAATTACTTCACCCGCGCGCGGCATTTTCCGACAAGCGTACGAATTGATACGGGGGCTGGCCGCAAGCGGGTCGCTCCGTATAATGCCGCCATCGCCACTGGTATGGATTAACGGATTGCATATGACTGAACAGCGCCCTATTGCGGTCCTGGGAGGCGGAAGTTTTGGTACCGCCGTGGCTAACCTGCTGGCCGAGAACGGCCATCCGGTACGGCAGTGGATGCGTGATCCCGAGCAGGCCGAGGCCATTCGGGTGCACCGCGAAAATCCGCGTTACCTCAAGGGCATCAAGATTCTTCCCGGGGTCGAGCCGGTTACAGACCTGCTGGCCACCCTGACCGAGTGCGACTTGTGCTTCGTCGCCCTGCCTTCCAGCGCCTTGCGCTCGGTGCTGGCGCCGCACGCCGACCGGTTGGCGGGCAAGCTGCTGGTCAGCCTGACCAAGGGCATCGAGGCGCAGACCTTCAAGCTGATGAGCGAGATCCTCGAAGAGATCGCCCCGCAGGCGCGCATCGGCGTGCTCTCCGGGCCGAACCTGGCGCGGGAAGTGGCCGAGCACGCGCTGACCGCCACCGTGATCGCCAGCGAAGATGAAGCGTTGTGCGAGCGCGTGCAGGCGGTGCTGCATGGCCGCACTTTCCGCGTCTACGCCAGCAGTGACCGCTTTGGCGTCGAGCTGGGCGGCGCGTTGAAGAACGTCTACGCGATCATCGCCGGCATGGCCGTGGCGCTGGGCATGGGCGAAAACACCAAGAGCATGCTGATCACCCGCGCCCTGGCAGAAATGACCCGCTTTGCGGTGAACCAGGGCGCCAACCCGATGACCTTCCTCGGGCTGGCGGGCGTGGGCGACTTGATCGTCACCTGCTCGTCGCCGAAAAGCCGCAACTACCAGGTAGGGTTCGCCCTCGGCCAGGGCCTGAGCCTGGACGACGCGGTGACGCGGCTCGGCGAAGTGGCCGAAGGGGTCAACACCCTCAAGGTGCTCAAGGCCAAGGCCCAGGAAGTCGGCGTGTACATGCCGCTGGTCGCCGGGCTGCACGCGATCCTGTTCGAAGGGCGCACCTTGAACCAGGTCATCGAGCTGTTGATGCGGGCCGAGCCTAAAACCGATGTCGATTTTATTTCCACCAGTGGTTTCAACTGAGGAGCGCGTCATGAACGATCCCAAAGCAGCCCCCAAGTACGAGTCGATTGCCCTGCGCATCCTGTGGATGCTGGTGTTTGCCCTGGTGTGGCAAGTCGCGCAGTTCCTGCTCGGCGCGTTGGTGGTGGTGCAACTGATCTACCGCCTGGTCTACGGCGCCCCGAACCTGGGCCTGATGAACTTCGGCGACAGCCTCAGCCAGTTCCTCGCGCAGATCGGCCGTTTCGGCAGCTTCCATACCGAGCAGAAGCCCTGGCCTTTCGCCGATTGGCCAACCCCACGTGCACCAGAGGGCGAGGCCGCCCACAGCGTGCCGCCGGCACCGCACCCGGTACGCGATGAAGAGCCGAAACTGTGAAGCTCTGGGTCTTGCGCCACGGCGAGGCCGAAGGGCATGCACGGTCGGACGCCGAGCGTAACCTCACCGAGCATGGCCGCGCCGAAGTGTTGCGCAGTGCTGAGCACCTGATCGGCCAGCCGCTCAGCGCCATCCTCGCCAGCCCCTATGTGCGGGCGCAACAGACCGCGCACCTGGTGCGCGAGGCCTTGGGCTTCCAGCCGGAGATTCGCACGGTGCCGTGGCTGACCCCCGACGGCAACCCGCAGCAGGTGCTGGAAAAACTCGACACCGATGACAACGTGCTGCTGGTCAGCCATCAGCCGCTGGTCGGCAGCCTGATCAGCTTTCTGCAGCATGGCCATCTGCGCCAGCCGCAGGCGATGTACACCGCCAGCCTGGCGGAACTGGAAGGCGACTTCCCGCTGGCGGGGCTGATGAGCCTGGTCAGCGTGAACAATCCGTAGGCGTTATCGCGGCTTTGTGTGTGCTATATAGTCAACCGAGCAAGTGCTTGGTTGGCTATCGTCGGACCACAAAGGAGCGCGTCCCATGCCCGTCGCTTTTCGTTTGCCGTTGCAGGTCTTCTTCGAACGTGAAGCGCGTCATCCGCGCAAGACTATGCTGGTGCAGCCCGTTGGCGGGGGAGTCGTACACTCCCTCACCTGGGGCGAAGTCGGCCACCAGGCCCGTTGCGCCGCGCACTGGCTGCGCGCGCGCGAGCTGCCCGCCGGTTCGCACATTGCCCTGATCTCGAAAAACTGTGCCCACTGGATCATCGCCGACCTGGCTATCTGGATGGCCGGGCATGTCTCGGTGCCGCTGTACCCCAACCTGACTGCCGACTCCGTCGCCCATGTGCTGACCCATTCCGAGGCGGCCCTGGTGTTTATCGGCAAACTCGACGACTGGCCCGCCATGGCCCCCGGGGTCCCCGCAGGCGTGCCGACAGTCAGCCTGCCGCTATGCCCGGCGGGTGCATTCGACTTCAGCTGGGACGACCTGCAAGCCTGCCCGCCGATCGTGGATGAGCCGCTGCCCGCCGCGTCGGAACTGGCCACCATCATCTACACCTCTGGAACCACCGGCCTGCCCAAAGGCGTGATGCACAGCTTTGGCGCCCTGGGTTTTGCGGCCACGCGCGGCACCGCGTTGTTCGGTTTGGGCGAGGACGACCGCCTGCTGTCCTACCTGCCGCTGTGCCACGTGGCCGAGCGGATGTTTGTGGAAATGGCGGCGATCTACACCGGGCAAACCGTGTTTTTCGCCGAAAGCCTCGACACCTTCCTGGCTGACCTGCGCAGGGCCAGGCCGACCGCGCTGTTCGGGGTGCCGCGGATCTGGACCAAATTCCAGCTGGGCGTCTACGCCAAGATCCCGCAAAAACGCCTCGACACCTTGCTGCGCCTGCCGTTTATCGGCAAGCGCGTGGGCCACAAGGTGCTGGCAGGCTTGGGCCTGGATGCATTGCGCATTGCGCTGTCCGGCGCAGCGCCGGTGCCCGAGGCGTTGCTGCGCTGGTATCAGCGCCTGGGCCTGGATGTGCTTGAGGTGTATGGCATGACCGAAAGCTGTGGCTACTCCCATGTCTGCCGCCCCGGCCAGCAGACCCTCGGCTGGATCGGCCTGCCGTGCCCGGAGGTCGAGGTGCGTATCGACCCAACCGGCGAAGTGCAGGTGCGCAGCGGTGCGACCATGCTCGGCTATTTCAAGGACCCGGATAAGACCGCCGAAACCGTCACTGCCGACGGTTTCCTGCGCACCGGTGACAAGGGCGAGCAGGACGCCGACGGCCGCCTGCGCCTGACCGGGCGACTCAAGGAAATCTTCAAGACCAGCAAAGGCAAGTACGTGGCCCCGGCGCCGATTGAAAACCGCTTGGCCGAGCACGCGCGCATCGAGCAGGTGTGCGTGGTCGGCGATGGCCTGACGGCGCCGATGGGCTTGTGCGTGCTGTCGGCCCCGGGCCAGGACCGGCAAGCGTTGCAGGCCAGCCTGGAGCGCTGGCTGGAACAGGTCAACGCGGTGCTGGACAAGCATGAGCGCTTGCGCCAACTGGTGGTGGTCAAGGACAACTGGGCAGTGGAGAACGGCTTCCTGACCCCGACCTTGAAGATCAAGCGCAACGTGATCGAGTCGACTTACGGCGCACAGTTCCCCGACTGGAGCGCGCGCACCGAGGCGATTGTGTGGCAGGATTAGGGGCGTAATAAAACCAATAAGGACACTGTGTATGAGCTTGTGGCGCACCCAACCGAATATCGAGCAACTCAACGCGATTCAGAAAAACACCATCGGTGAACTGCTGGATATCCGCTTTGAAAGTTTTGACGATGAGTCCCTGACCGCCAGCATGGTGGTCGATCACCGCACCCATCAGCCCTATGGCCTGCTGCATGGCGGTGCGTCGGTGGTGCTGGCCGAGAGCGTCGGCTCCATGGCGGCCTACCTGTGTATCGACCCGAGCAAGTTCTATTGCGTCGGCCTTGAGGTCAACGCCAACCACCTGCGCGGTGTGCGCAGCGGTCGCGTGACGGCGGTGGCCAGGGCCATCCATATCGGGCGCACCACCCAGGTGTGGGACATTCGTTTGACCAGCGACGACGGCAAGGCCAGTTGCGTATCGCGCCTGACCATGGCCGTGGTGCCGCTGGGCGAGAACCCGCCGGCGCGATAGGCGTGGCGTGAGTGTCACCATTCCTGGCGGTTACAGTCATTGCTGTGGGGCGCCGGCGTGGTGACAATCAATCTCTGTATTTGTCGATGGGTCCGCTATGTCGCAGCACGTGTTTTTCGCCCATGCCAATGGGTTTCCTTCGGCCACCTACGGCAAGTTGTTCGCCGCCCTGGCCCCGGAATACGCGGTGGCTCACCTGCCGCAGCACGGTCACGACCCCCGGTTTCCGGTGGACGATAACTGGCAGAACCTGGTGGACGAGTTGATCCACCATCTTGAGCAGCAAGCGGAACCGGTGTGGGGCGTGGGCCATTCCCTCGGTGGCGTGCTGCATTTGCACGCGGCCATGCGCTGCCCGCAGCTGTACCGCGGGGTGGTGATGCTGGATTCGCCGGTGCTGACCCGTGCCGACCGCTGGGTGATTCGCGCCGCCAAGCGCTTTGGCTTTATCGACCGCCTGACCCCGGCCGGGCGCACCTTGGGTCGGCGTGAAGAGTTTTCCGACCTGGACGCCGCGCGCAGCTACTTTGCCGGCAAGACGCTGTTTCGCGGCTTCGACCCCGAATGCTTTGACGCTTACCTGCAACATGGCCTGCAGCAGGTCGGCGATCGCCTGCGCCTGCGCTTCGACCCGGCCACCGAAATCAGCATCTACCGAGGCGTGCCCCACACCAGCCCGGGCCAGGTGCGTCAATTGAAAGTGCCGTTGGCGGTGGTGCGCGGCCGGCAGAGCAGGGTGGTGATGCGTCACCATGCCAGCGGCGTCGGGCGCCTGCCCATGGGCGAAATGCTCACCATGCCCGGCGGCCACATGTTCCCCCTCGAGCGCCCACAGGACACCGCGACCCTGATCAAGAACCTGTTTGCCCGCTGGCAAGCCCGCGAGCGCAGTTGCGCATGAGTACGCCCGTCGAAGAAGTGCGCCTGAGCCTGCCGCATATCGAGTTGGCCGCCCATCTGTTCGGCCCCGAGGACGGCGTGCCGGTGATCGCCCTGCATGGCTGGCTGGATAACGCCAACAGCTTCGCGCGCCTGGCGCCGAAGCTTGCCGGCTTGCGCATTGTCGCCCTCGACATGGCCGGGCATGGACACTCCGCGCATCGTCCTGCAGGCGCCGGGTATGCCTTGTGGGATTACGTGTTTGACGTGCTGCAAGTGGCCGAACAGTTGGGCTGGAAACGTTTTGCATTACTTGGCCACTCCCTTGGCGCCATCGTCTCGCTGGTGCTGGCCGGAGCCTTGCCCGAGCGCATTACGCATCTGGGATTGATCGACGGCGTGGTCCCGCCCACCGCCAGCGGCGAGAGTGCCGCCGAGCGGCTGGGCATGGCCTTGCAGGCGCAATTGAACCTGCAGGACAAGCGCAAGCCGGTCTACGGCACGCTGGATCGGGCGGTTGAAGCGCGCATGAAAGGCGTGGTGGCCGTCAGCCGGGAAGCTGCAGAACTGCTGGCCCAGCGCGGTTTGATGCCGGTGCCAGGGGGTTATACCTGGCGCACGGACAGCCGCCTGACGCTGGCATCGCCGATGCGTCTGACGGATGAGCAGGCGATGGCTTTCGTGCGGCGTGTGGCGTGCCCGACACAGTTGGTGGTCGCCGCCGACGGCATGCTGGCGAAACATTCCGAATTGCTTTCTCAGCTGCCTTTCTCGGTCACCACGCTGCCGGGCGGCCATCATTTACACTTGAATGATGAGCCCGGCGCAGCTCTTGTTGCAGACTGTTTCAATCGGTTCTTCTCCACGCCTTGACTTGGCGCGGTCAACTGCCGAGGCTGGGCGGATTGAAAGGGAGTCAACCATGTACGATCTCAACACCGCTGCGACCTCCAATGGCCAGGGCTCACCGATCCGATGAGCCTGGGTAAAGGATGTATCCGCTTCCTCGGGCTGTGTGCTTTCAGCCCTCTGGTATTCGCCGCCGACGTACCGGGCAGTCAGGACCTGCCCAGCGTAGCTCGCCAGGTCGACGCACAAATCGTGGATTACCGCCCCGCTGAAGAAAAGGAACGCATCTACCCCATGGGCGCGATCCGCAAGATCAGCGGCCAGTTGCGTTACGAGGGCCAGGCCACCGCCCGTGGGCAAGCCACGGCGATCACCTATGAACTGCCCGCCGAGCACACCTCCAGCGCCGCGTTCACCGCGACGCGCGAAGCGTTGCAGGCCAAGGGGGCGCAACTGTTGTTCTGGTGCCAGGCCCGCGATTGCGGCGAGAGCAGCCTGTGGGCCAACGAAGTGTTCGGCAATGCCAAGCTGATGGGCGCCGATGGCCAGCAGGAATACCTGCTCTTGCGTCTCGCAGCCCCGCAGGATAATTCGCTGGTGGCGCTGTACGGCATCACCCGCGGCAATCGCCGCGCCTATCTGCATGTGGAACAACTGGACGCCAACGCGCCACTGGGCGACCTGCTGCCCACCTCGGCGACCCTGTTGCGCGAGTTGAAAAGCACTGGCGAGCTGGATTTCCCCACGTTGGGTGGCGAGCCTGACGACACCTGGCTGACCCTGATCTCCCGCGGCTTGAACCTGGACGCCACGTTGCGCGTCAGCCTGACCGGCGCCAGTGCCGAAGCCTGGCGCCAGGCCCTGGTCGACAAAGGTGTGCGCGCCGCGCGCATGGAAACCGGCACCGCTGAAGCCAAAGGCCTGCACCTGCATCTGATACGCTGACCGTTACAAGGCGGACGGACCCGTGCCGTTCGCCTAAGCTCTCTTCCTACAGCCTTTTTCTAGAGATACCCCATGCTCAATAACGATCGCCTGCTGGTGCAAATCCTGCTGCTGGTGCTGTTCGGTGCCAGCTTCTGGGTAATGGCGCCGTTCTGGTCGGCGCTGTTCTGGGGCGCGGTGCTGGCGTTTGCCAGTTGGCCGGTGATGCGCTTGCTCACACGCGCGCTGGGCGGCCGTGAATCCCTGGCGGCCGGGATCCTGACCCTGGTCTGGATGCTGCTGGTGGCGGTACCGCTGGTGTGGCTGGGCTTCAACCTGGCCGATCATGTGCGTGATGCGGTGGCGTTGATCAAGGATATTCAGGTCGACGGCTTGCCCGAAGCCCCCGCGTGGCTGGGCTCGATCCCGGTGGTTGGCGAGCGGCTGGTGGCGATGTGGGACAGCATCGACCAGCAGGGCGCGGCGCTGATGGTCAGCATCAAGCCGTACCTGGGGCAGGTCGGTAACTGGTTGCTGGCGCGCAGTGCGCAGATCGGCGGCGGCATCCTCGAACTGACCCTGAGCCTGGTGTTCGTGTTCTTCTTCTACCGTGACGGGCCGCGCCTGGCCGTATTCGTACACCGTCTGCTGGAGCGGTTGATCGGCGAGCGTGCCGGTTACTACATCGAACTGGTGGCCGGCACGGTACAACGGGTGGTCAACGGAGTGATCGGTACGGCGGCTGCCCAGGCCTTGCTGGCGCTGATCGGCTTCCTGATCGCCGGTGTCCCGGGCGCGCTGGTGCTGGGCATCGTCACCTTCCTGCTCAGCCTGATCCCGATGGGCCCGCCGCTGGTGTGGATCCCGGCCACGGCCTGGCTGGCGTGGAAGGGCGACTACACCTACGCGGTGTTCCTGGGGGTGTGGGGCACGTTCATCATCAGCGGCGTGGACAACGTGCTCAAGCCTTACCTGATCAGCCGTGGCGGCAACCTGCCGCTGGTGATCGTGCTGCTCGGGGTGTTTGGCGGGTTGATTGCCTTTGGCTTTATCGGCCTGTTCATCGGCCCGACCTTGCTGGCGGTAGCGTACAGCCTGCTGATGGATTGGAGTGCAACCCAGGCGCAAGGGCGGCGCGAAGACACCCGTTCATAACCCGCAGGAGCCGGCAAGCCGGCGCCTGCGTTCAGGCGCGGGGCAGCCACATCACGGCGGTCAAGCCGCCGCCCGGGGTCTCTTCCAGGGTCAGGCTGCCGCCCAGGCGCTCGGCGGCTTCCTTGGAAATCGTCATGCCCAGGCCGACGCCGCCGGAATTGCGATTGCGTGAACCTTCCAGCCGATAGAACGGTTCGAACACGGCCTCACGCTTGTCGGCGGCAATGCCCGGACCATGGTCGATCACGCGGATGACCAGCGCATCGCGGCTGTCCGACAACTCGACGCGCGCCGTGCCGGCATAGCGCAGGGCATTGTCGATCAGGTTGTTGAGGCACGAACGCAAGGCCATCGGTTGCACCTGCAAGGGCGCGCAGGTGCCGGCAAATTGCACATCGGAGCCCTGATCCTGGGCGTTCTCGCTCAACGACTCCACCAGCGCCTGCACATCCAGCCAATGCCGGGTTTCGCTGGTGCGTTGTTCGTGCAGGTAGCTCAGCGTTGCGTCGAGCATGCCGATCATGTCATTCAGGTCCTGGCGCATCTGCCCTTGCAGCTTGACGTCGTCGATCTGCTCCAGGCGCAGCTTGAGCCGCGACAGCGGGGTGCGCAGGTCGTGGGAAACGGCACCGAGCATGCGTGCGCGTTGGCTGACCTGCTCGCGGATGCGTCGCTGCATCAGGTTGAAAGTCGATGCTGCCTGCTTGGCCTCTCGCGGGCCCAGTTCGTCGAGGGGCGGGCTGTCGAGGTCCAGGCTCAGGCGTTCGGCGGCTTCACTCAGGCGCTGGATCGGCCGGCTCAGCAACTTGGCGCCATACCAGGCGGCGATGATCAGCGAGATGAACTGGAACGTCAGTGGCACTGCCGGGCCGTTGAACCAGGAGCGCTTATGCTTGGGCAACAGCTTCATCGTGCCGTCCGGCTGCTCGACGAAAGTGCCCTGCGGCGGTGGCGGCGGTGGACCGTAATGGTGAAACCAGAAGAACCCCAGCAGGTGGGCCAGCACAATTGCCACCAGCAACACGCCGAACAGCCGCCCGAACAGCGTGTTGAAGGGGGCCCGCATCAGCCGATATCCCGGGCGTCGAACAGGTAGCCTTCGCCACGCACGGTCTTGATCAGTTGTGGGGCCTTCGGGTCATCCCCGAGTTTTTGCCGCAGGCGCGACACCAGCAGATCGATGCTGCGATCAAAGGCTTCGATCGAACGGCCACGGGCGGCATCCAGCAATTGCTCACGGCTCAATACCCGACGCGGGCGCTCGATAAACACCCACAGCAGGCGGAATTCGGCATTGGACAGCGGCACGACCAGGCCATCGTCAGCCACCAGTTGACGCAACACACTGTTGAGCCGCCAGTTATCGAAGCGAATATTCGCGCGCTGCTCGGTGCGGTCATCCCGCACTCGGCGCAGGATGGTCTGGATGCGCGCCACCAACTCGCGCGGCTCGAACGGCTTGGACATATAGTCGTCGGCCCCCAGTTCCAGGCCGATAATGCGGTCGGTGGGCTCGCAGCGGGCGGTGAGCATCAGGATCGGGATGTCCGATTCGCCGCGCAACCAGCGGCACAGCGACAGCCCATCCTCGCCCGGCAGCATCAGGTCGAGCACCACCACATCAAAGGTTTCGGCTTGCATGGCCTGGCGCATCGCTGCACCGTCGGTGACGCCGGTCGCGAGAATATTGAAGCGCGCGAGGTAGTCGATCAGCAGTTCGCGGATCGGCACATCGTCGTCAACGATCAGCGCGCGGGTGTTCCAGCGCTTGTCATCGGCGATCGCCGCGCCTTTTTGCTCGTCATTTACAGGGACGGAAGGGGTATGCATAGTGCGATCATCTGCCTGGTTGTTGCGGTCAGCATAGGCGCCCAGCCCCATGGCTGGAAGTGCTGGTCGGTGGGTCGTGCGGGCGAGGCTAGCCCTGGGGCGTGTTGGGCGCATGTCGTGAATGTATCAATTTTGAAATAATTCCCGGAAATGCCCGACTGACGGCGGTTGGTCAGTATTTACCGATCATCGGATCCCGCAACGGCGCCGCTTGCGCTACAATCCGCGCCGATTTCGACTTGCCTGAGAGCCCATTCCAATGTCCGCCTGCCAGACTCCTATCATCGTCGCCCTGGATTACCCCACTCGTGACGCCGCACTGAAGCTGGCTGACCAGTTGGACCCCACGCTTTGCCGGGTCAAGGTCGGCAAGGAACTGTTCACCAGTTGCGCCGCGGAAATCGTCGGCACCCTGCGTGACAAAGGCTTCGAGGTGTTCCTCGACCTGAAATTCCACGACATCCCCAACACCACCGCCATGGCGGTCAAGGCCGCCGCCGAGATGGGCGTGTGGATGGTCAATGTGCACTGCTCCGGCGGCCTGCGCATGATGAGTGCCTGCCGGGAAGTGCTGGAGCAGCGCAGCGGCCCGAAGCCCTTGCTGATCGGCGTGACCGTGCTTACCAGCATGGAGCGCGAAGACCTGGCCGGCATCGGCCTGGATATCGAGCCTCAGGAGCAGGTCCTGCGCCTGGCCGCCCTGGCGCAGAAAGCCGGCCTCGATGGCCTGGTGTGCTCGGCACTGGAAGCCCAGGCCCTGAAAGCTGCGCATCCGTCGCTGCAACTGGTGACCCCAGGCATTCGCCCGGCCGGCAGCGCCCAAGATGACCAGCGCCGCATCCTCACGCCACGCCAGGCACTGGATGCAGGTTCCGACTATCTGGTGATCGGTCGTCCGATCAGCCAGGCGGCTGACCCGGCCAAGGCGCTGGCGGCGGTGGTTGCCGAGATCATGTAAGCGCTGACCGCAGCGCCTCGGTGTCGCTCAAACACCGAGGCGCCTGCGTCACGGGCAAGCCCGGCTCCCATATAACAGTGGCGACCGGACTGCCTGTGGTATGTCAGCTGACCTTGAGCACCAACTTCCCAAAGTTCTCGCCGTTGAACAGCTTCATCAACGTTTCCGGGAACGTCTCCAGCCCTTCCACGATATCTTCCTTGCTCTTGAGCTTGCCCTGCGCCATCCAGCCGCCCATTTCCTGGCCGGCAGCGGCGAAGTTGGCGGCGTGGTCCATCACCACGAAACCTTCCATGCGCGCGCGATTGACCAGCAGTGACAGATAGTTGGCCGGACCCTTCACGGCTTCCTTGTTGTTGTATTGGCTGATGGCACCGCAGATCACCACGCGAGCCTTCAGTGCCAGGCGGCTGAGCACGGCGTCGAGAATGTCACCGCCGACGTTATCGAAATACACATCGACCCCTTTGGGGCACTCGCGCTTGAGGGCAGCAGGCACGTCTTCGCTTTTGTAGTCGATGGCGGCGTCGAAGCCCAGTTCATCGACGAGGAACTTGCACTTGTCGGCGCCGCCGGCAATGCCGACCACGCGGCAGCCTTTGATCTTGGCGATCTGCCCGGCAATGCTGCCCACCGCGCCGGCGGCGCCGGAGATCACCACGGTCTCACCGGCCTTGGGCGCCCCGGTGTCGAGCAGGGCGAAGTAGGCGGTCATGCCCGTCATGCCCAAGGCCGACAGGTAGCGCGGCAGCGGGGCAAGCGTCGGGTCGACCTTATAGAACCCGCGCGGCTCGCCGAGGAAGTAATCCTGCACCCCCAGTGCGCCATTCACGTAATCGCCTATGGCAAATTTCGGGTTGTTGGAGGCAATCACCTTGCCCACGCCCAGCGCGCGCATGACTTCACCAATGCCCACCGGCGGAATATAGGACTTGCCTTCATTCATCCAGCCACGCATGGCCGGGTCGAGGGACAGGTATTCATTGCGTACCAGCACTTGCCCGTCCTGGGGCGTGCCAACCGGCACTTCCTGGTAGGTGAAGGTATCCCGGGTGGCTGCGCCGACCGGGCGCTTGGCGAGCAGGAATTGACGGTTGGTCTGGGCGGTCATGGCAGCGACTCTTCTGGAAATGAACCTCAAGTGATAGACCTTGAAGGCGCGCGGGGCAAGGTTGACCGAGGGCGCGAATGCCCGCCGATAGGCCTTGCTGATAGTCATGCAGTGGGCCTTATCACTGCGATTCATGCAGCCCCAACCGGCCTTCTGATAGTGCTGACGCGCCCAGCGCGGCGTTGGCTAGACTCGACCCACGGCTATTTTTCCCACAGGACATCCCCCATGAGCATGACGTTTTCCGGCCAGGTCGCCCTGGTCACTGGCGCCGCCGCCGGTATTGGCCGCGCCACCGCACTGGCCTTCGCTGGCGAAGGCTTGAAAGTGGTGGTCGCCGACCTGGATGTGGCCGGCGGTGAAGGCACCGTCGCATTGATCCAGCAGGCCGGAGGTGAGGCGCTGTTCGTGCGTTGCAATGTCACCCTTGAGGCGGACGTGCAACAACTGATGGCGCAGACCGTTGCTGCTTATGGCCGCCTGGATTACGCCTTCAATAATGCCGGGATCGAGATCGAGAAGGGCAAGTTGGCAGACGGCAGCCTGGATGAGTTCGACGCCATCATGGGTGTCAACGTCAAGGGGGTGTGGCTGTGCATGAAACACCAGCTACCGCTGCTGCTGGCCCAGGGCGGCGGTGCGATCGTCAACACGGCGTCTGTGGCGGGGTTGGGGGCCGCGCCGAAAATGAGCATTTACGCCGCCTCCAAGCATGCCGTGATCGGCCTGACCAAATCGGCGGCCATCGAGTACGCGAAGAAGAAAATCCGCGTCAATGCCGTCTGCCCGGCGGTGATCGACACCGATATGTTCCGGCGAGCCTATGAAGCCGACCCGCGCAAAGCCGAATTTGCCGCGGCCATGCACCCGGTCGGGCGCATCGGCAAGGTCGAGGAAATTGCCAGTGCGGTGCTCTACCTCTGTAGCGATGGCGCTGCATTCACCACTGGCCAGGCACTGGCCGTGGACGGTGGCGCAACCGCAATCTAGGACCTCGCGCGGCGCCCCAATCGAAAAGGGATTGGGGGGCTGTGGGGTATTTCCAGAGCTGGCAAAGTGCCGCGCCCGAATGTGTATCACCAGGTAAATAACCTAATAAAATCAATAATTTAATAAATCTTAGCAGCCGGTCATGACGGCCTTCTGTGCTTAACTCTTTGGGGTTGAATAACAGACAGTTGAAGTGAGTGGCTCATGGATTTAGGGATCGATCGACAAGCCCTTGTACCGGTGGTGCAGCAAATCGTCAGCGCCGTGGCGGAGTGGATTCGCAGGGACGGGGTAAGCCCCGGCACGCGCCTGCCGTCCGTGCGGCAGTTGGCCCTCGATAACCTGCTCAGCCAGTCCAGCGTGATCGAGGCATTCGAACGGATGGTCGCCCAGGGCGTGTTGGCTGCCAGGCCGGGCTCAGGCTTTGTGGTGGCCCCGCCGACCGCGCTGACCGAGGGGCACTGGTATGAAGGCGCGGAACGGGAGTGGGGCGCCTTTGCCGATAATCCGCTGGGAGAGCTGAAGCTCGGCTGTGGCTGGTTGCCGGATGCCTGGCGCGAAAGCGATGACATCAGTTACGCGATTCGCGAAGTCACCCGTACCGACACGGGCGGCCTGTTCAACTACAGCACGCCCCTGGGCCTGGCAACGCTGCGCGAGCAACTGCTCAAGCGCCTGTCCCGCATGCATATTGTCACCAGTCTCGACCGTATCCTTACCACTGGCGGCGCCAGCCACGCCCAGGACCTGCTTATTCGCACGTTGCTCAGGCCCGGTGACAGTGTGGTGGTTGAAACCCCTGGTTACGGCAACCTGTATCGGCAACTGGCGTTTCACGGTGTGCGGTTGCTGGAAGTGCCGCGTACCCGCGCAGGCCCGGACATCCCGGCGCTGGAAGCCCTGTTGCAGCGCCATCGGCCCAGGTGCCTGTTCATCCACAGCCTGTACCACAACCCCACCGGCACCAGCCTGAACCGCGAAGTGGCCGAGCGTCTGCTGGAGTTGGCGGGCAGCAAAGACTTCCTGATCATCGAAGAAGATGTCTACGGCGACTTGCAGCACGCCAGTTGCACGCGACTTTCGGCGCTGCCCCATGATGATCGGGTGATCTATGTGGCGAGTTTTTCCAAGTGCTTGAGCAGTGCCTTGAGAGTCGGCTACCTCAGTGCCAGTACGACGCTCATCGAGCAACTGGCCAGCCTCAAGACCCTGACCGGTTTCGGCACCTCGCGATTTGCCGAGGCGGTGGTGGCCACGCTGCTGGCCAATGGCACGTACCGCAAATGGGTGCAGCGCTTGCGCAAGCGGTTGAGTATTGAGATGGCCGCGACCCTGCAAGTCCTGGAGGATGAGGAGTGGGAGGTGTTCGCGGTGCCGGCCGGCGGCATGTTCGTGTGGGCGCGGCCAGGCGGCGATCGTTCGCGGTTGCAGGCCTGCGCGCGGCGGCTCGGGGTGTTGCTGGCGCCTGGCGCGTTGTTCAATCCGGGTGGTGAACCCAGTGATTGGCTGCGCATCAACGTGGCCTACGCGGCTGACCAGCGTGCCCAGGCGTTTTTCCGGGCCTTGGGGCCTGCCAGATCGACCTCGACCATTCTGAAAACGACGAGCAAGTAGCTTTTTGCCATTATTCAGGCGCCAACGTCTTGTGCTCAGTGCCTTGGGGTTGCCAATCTCGCTTCTGGTCAACCGGGCTTGATGGCATCTGCCATTGCGAGAGGATGCAAGTGCAATGATTTCGGGCGTGCAACGACGTTTCGCCAACCTCGGTATGGCGAAAAAGCTGGGCTTGGGGTTCACCTTGGTACTGCTGCTGACGGCCGTGGTCGCGGCCATTGGCGTGTGGTCCCTGCAGACCGTTGGGCAACGCTTCGAAGGCCTCACGGCGATGTCATCGCTCAACAGCGGGTTGCTCAAGGTGCGCCTGATCGAACAGGACTACGCGCTGCACGCCGACCCCAAGGCGGTCGATGCCCTGCACGCCAGTGTCGACGCCTTGGCCGCCCAGGCGGCGAGCCTCAAGGCGCAGTCCGCCGCGAATGGGCCGGTGATGGGCGATGTTGAACAGGCCCTGGCCGCCTACCGCAAGGCCTTCGATGAATTCGTCGAACTGACCCAGACCAAGGACCTGGCGCTGGAAATGGCCAGTTGGTCGGTGTCCAGCGTGGCCAATAACCTCGACGTGTTGCAGGCCGGGCTGGCGGACGACGGCGCGTATGGCTTGAAGGAAAGCCAGGGCAAGGAGGGCGCCGAATTCATTGAGCAGGCCGGGCAGGTCAGCCAGGTCTCGCGCCTGATGCTGCAGGCGATGAACGAAGCCCATGTGCGCCTGGACCAGAGCCGCAAGGTGGATGCGGACGACGCCGAACAAGGCAAGATCGAGCAGGCCGACCAGGCCCTGGCCCAGGTCGAACAACTGAAAACCTCGGTCAAGGACCCCGGTTATCAAACGGTGCTCAACGAGGTCTCCGGGCACATTGCCGCGTTCAGCGAGAAACTCGCTGAATACACCGGCCTGTTGGCTCAGGAAAAAGGCGTCTACAAGCAGCTGCGCGATCGCGCCGAGCAAGTGGTCAGCCGCGTCAACCAGGCGTATGACGCCGAAGACCAGTCGATGCAGGCGCAGCTGAAGAAAAGCGCGCTGCTGATCATTGGCTCGTCGGCCCTGGCCCTGCTGGTGGGCTTGATTGCGGCCTGGGTGATTACCCGCCTGATCGTTGCGCCGCTGCGCAGTGTGATTGCCGTGGCCCAGCAGATTGCCGCCGGCGATCTGAGCGGGCGCATGGAGGTCACTCGCCGTGATGAAATCGGCCAGCTGATGCAGGCGATGCAGCAGATGGGCAATGGCCTGAGCCAGATGGTCAGCGGCCTGCAGGCGGGTATCGAGCAACTCGCCAGCTCGGCGCATTCGCTCTCCAGCGTCACCGAGCAGACCAATGTCGAGGTCAGCAGCCAGAAGGAAGAAACCGAGCAGGTGGCCACGGCCATGAACCAGATGACCGCCACCGTGCATGACGTGGCGCGCAATGCCGAAGAGGCCGCGCAAGCCGCGAAGACCGCGGACGACAAGGTCGACTGTGGCCAGCAGGTGGTGCGCCAGAGTCTGCAGCGCATCGAGCTGCTCGCCACCTCCAGTACCCACGCCAGTGCCAGCATCGAGAGCCTGAGTGCCGAGATCCAGAACATCGGCACGGTGTTGGGTGTGATCAAGAGCGTCGCCGAGCAGACCAACTTACTGGCCCTCAACGCGGCTATCGAAGCCGCCCGTGCGGGTGAGCAGGGGCGTGGGTTCGCCGTGGTGGCCGATGAGGTGCGGGCGTTGGCCAAGCGCACCCAGCAATCCACCGAAGAAATCGAACGGCTGGTCAGCACCTTGCGCAACGCGGCGCAGTCATCGGTGCAGCAGATCCAGCAAAGTGGCGAGCTGGTGAAACTGGCCGTCAGCGACGCGCTGGAAACCGAAAGTGCGCTGGGCAGCATCGCGGTGGCGGTGTCACTGATCCAGCAGATGAACCAGCAGATTGCTGCCGCCGCCGAGGAGCAAAGCTCGGTGGCCGAAGAGATCAACCGCAGTGTCACCAGCATTCGTGCCAGTGCCGATCAATCGGCATTGAGCATGCAGGGCAACGCTGCGTCGAGTATCCAACTGGCGCAGCTGGGTGCGGAGCTCAAGGGGATGGTCGGGCATTTCCGGCTTTGATCGCCGTCTGGTTACCGCGATCAAAACGCCGGAGTCAGGTGTGGCTGGCCAGGAAAGTCAGCAACGCGCCATTCACGAACTCCGGATTTTCGCGGCTGGAAATATGCCCGGCACCTGGAATCAGCACCAGTGGGCAGCCAATCGACTCGGCCATCTCCCGAGCCTCGGCCGGAGGTCGCGGCTGGTCTTCTTCCCCACACATCACCAGCGTTGTAGCGGGGCTGAGCTTGTGCAACTGATCGAGGATATCGCTGCGACCAAAGGTGACGCGGCCCAGTGGCACGATGCTGTCACGCAGCTGCTCTGCGGAGAAGCCTGTCAGAGTGTGGCGGAAACCCTTGTACAAGGTCGATTCACGATCGATTCCCGGCCGAAAGAAAATCGGCGCGACGATATCCAGCAAATGCTCCGGGAAGTGGCCTGCGTCTTCGATCATCTTCAATAGCGAGAAGTAGTAGTCGCGGGTTGCCTGAGGTTCTGCGCCCAGATACGTGTCCATCAGCACCAGGCTATTGATCCGGCCGGGCTCCTTCAACGCCAGGCGTGCCCCCCACATGCCGCCGACCGAAAGGCCGACCAGATTGACCTTGTCGATCTGCAGGTGATCCAGCAGACGCAGTGCCTGGTCGGCCAGGTCGTCCAGGGACTCAGTGGTCTCGGGCATTTGGCCTGATTGGCCATGGCCCCATAGATCAGGGGCGATCACTCGATAATATTTCGCCAGGGCGTTGATCTGCGGCGCCCACATGTCGCTGTTCCACAGGTAACTGGAACCCAGCAGTACGACCGGGCCGGTGCCTTGGTCGACGTAGTGCAGCGGTTGTCCATCGATAACGGCGACAGGCATAGCGGGCCTCTGACTTTACGGAGTTAGGGGCACGTTTTTACCCTAGTCGGGGGCGGGGGGATAGATGCACATTGATGGCATTTTGTGGCAAGCCGCGTGTTGTGGGGGAGGGTTTGATGGGGTGGGTGTGTAGGAGGGTTTGTTGGGGGAGTGGGGTTGTTGTGGATGAGGGTTGTTGAGGTGAATGGAGATGTTGTGGATGAGGGGTGTTGAGGTGAATGGAGATGTTGTGGATGAGGGGCTGTTGTGGCGAGCGGGCCCGCAGGACGGCCACTCAGTCGTAGATGACTTTCTTTTTCCACTCGGCGTCGGCGTCGACCACTTTGAGGCCTTCGGTCAGCTCGTTGACTTCATCTTCGGCCGGCTTGCTGTTGGTCAGCACTGTCGAGTTGGCCTTGGCCAGTTGCGCTTCCAGCTGTTGCAGCTGCGCGCTGTAGATCACCGGTTCCGGCTGTTTGCGCAAGTACTGCACGCCACGCTCGAACGCCAGGCGGGCCTGGCCCGGTTGGCCTTGTTGCAGGGCATGCTGGCCAAGGTTGTTGAAAAATTCGATGTGCAGCAGCACCAGGATATGGCGAATTTCCTTGATCCAGTGCTTGGCTTCGTTGGTCGGCAGGAAGCCGTCCTGGGCGGCGCGGGTGACTTGGCCGTGCAGGGCTTCGAGCAGGAAACGCACGTCCTTGGCCTTGGCTTCGGTCTGGATCGGGGCGGGCGGGTTGGCCACCGGGATCGACTCGCCCTGGGCCACCAATGCATTCAACTCGGTGATCCGGGCCTTGATGGGTGCACTGGTCTTGTTGAGATTCAACAGGCGCTGGTTGACGTTGAGTTCCAGGCGGGTCAGCAATAATTTGAGCGCCGGCGTCATCAACTGGCCGGGGAAGGTCTCGGTGATTTCACCGCAACGGCGCAGGCGATCATTGAGCTCGATCTCGGTGCGCTTCTTTTCCAGCTTGTTGTTTTCCACCACGTGGTTCATGTAGCCAATGGCGATCAGTATTACGATCCCGGCTATTACCAGCAGGGTGATCATGAGTGGTGTCACCGGTGTGACCTCTTTATAGGGTTTGCTGTGGAGTGTAGAGACTGAGGCATCCGCCGGATAGGACTGAGCGACCAGTTGCCCGGGTAGTTTCTTCTATATAGGTAAGGCGTTCCCTGCATGGATGCACATTGCCATCATTTGCTGGAGCGAACTATAGCGCCTTGTGGTGCGCCAGAATATAGGCGTCAAAGCCCTAACGGGCAGAATGCCCGCCGGGGCCCGCAAAGCAGGGCGAAGTCATTGATTTAAATAAATTTATCCTTGGGGGTTGACGACCTTTCAATCCATCCATAGAATGCGCGCCACTTACAGCGTAAAGCACACAGCGAAACGCGGTAGGGAGTGAATGTTGTACGTGTGTCCCCTTCGTCTAGTGGCCTAGGACACCGCCCTTTCACGGCGGTAACAGGGGTTCGAGTCCCCTAGGGGACGCCAATATGCGGGAATAGCTCAGTTGGTAGAGCACGACCTTGCCAAGGTCGGGGTCGCGAGTTCGAGTCTCGTTTCCCGCTCCAAATTTAAGCAGTGTTGCTCTCGGGCGGCACTGAGTGAAACCAGGGCATAATCTTCGGATTTAATCTCTGGACACTGAAATACACACCATGTGTTTCAGTTGTGTGTCCCCTTCGTCTAGTGGCCTAGGACACCGCCCTTTCACGGCGGTAACAGGGGTTCGAGTCCCCTAGGGGACGCCATTTGCGGGAATAGCTCAGTTGGTAGAGCACGACCTTGCCAAGGTCGGGGTCGCGAGTTCGAGTCTCGTTTCCCGCTCCATATTCAATGAAAACGCCGATCAGCAATGATCGGCGTTTTTGTTTGTGCGCGTTTTATCGCAAGTTCGCCGCGTGGGCCAAACGCACTGTAGCCTCGCGGATTTCTGCCTGATTGAGTGCTGCAAAGCCCAGGCGCAGTGCATTTTCCGGCTGGTCCAGCGGCGAAAACTGTCGGCCACTGCGTACGACCAGCCCGTGGTCCAGCGCCGCGCCGACCATCTGCTCGACGTTGATTTCATCGTCGAAGCGTACCCACAGCGCCAGGCCACCTTCCGGCTCCCGTACCTTGATTCGATCACCGAACGCCTCATGCAGGCAGCTCTGCAAGGTTTCGCGGCGGACGCGGTATTCCTTCGACACCCGGCGCAAATGCTTCTTCAGCTCCCCATCATTGATCAGGTCGGCGAGCATTTTCTGCGCGACCGCATCGGCATCCCCCATCATCAGCGCGGCATTGCTGTGCAGGGCTTGGATCACATCCGTGGGCGCCACCACATAACTGCAGCGAAACGTCGACCCAAGGGCTTTGGATAACGAGCCGACATAGATCACATGGCGCTGCGAGCGGTCACTGGCGAGGGGCAGGTAGGGCCGCCCGTTGAAGTGGTATTCGTGGTCGTAGTCTTCTTCGATGATGCAGAAATCATGCAGTGCCGCCAACGCCAACAGCTGCTGGCGTCGCGCCGCGTGCAGGCTCACGGTGGTGGGGAACTGGTGGTGTGGGGTGAGATAGATCATCCGCACCTTGTGTTCGCGGCAGAGGCGGTCGATCTGGTCCGTGCGACAGCCTTCTTCGTCCATCTCCACGGTGACCAGTTGCGCGCCGAGTTTGCGGAAAATCTCCCACGCGGGTGGGTAACTCAGGCGTTCCACCAGCACCACGTCTCCGGGTTTGAGCAGCAGGCTCGCGGTCAGGTACAGCGACACCTGGGTGCCTTGGGTGAGGCAGATATTCTCGGCGCTGACCGTCAATCCGCGGTTGTTGCGCAGCATCTCGGCCAGGGCGCAGCGCAAATGGTAGCCCGTGCCCTCGCTGCCGTAGCGCACGGTGTTGGAGCTGAAGCTGTTGCGCAATGCATTGCGGTAGTAGCGATGCAGGACGGCCTGGGGCAGCAAGCGGTGATCGCTGGTGCCGTTATCGAAAAACAGCGCGCCATGCCGATGCTGCAGTGCCGTCACTTGGGCGTTCTGGGCGAAATACGGGGCGACCGCCTGCGCGAGGATGGGCGGAGCGAATGAATGTCGCGCGCGACTCGGCAACTGCTTGGGCGTCAGCTGCGCGTTGACGAAGGTCCCACGGCGTGGCTCGCTGACGAGCCAGCCTTTGGTCAACGCTTCTTCGTAGGCGAGGATCACGGTCTTGCGGTTGACGTCGAGCAACTGCGCCATTTCCCGCGTGCCCGGCAGCAATGTGCCGGGCGGCAATCGCCCTTCAACGATCGCGGTCACCAGGCCTTCGGCAATTTTGCGGTAGGACGCCTGGCCGTCACCCTCGTCCAGCTTGAGTAGCGGACGCCATTTACGCATCTGGACCATCTGAAGTATCCAAAACTGGAGGTTTTAATGGGCCTAGTCTAGCGCAACAATCAAGCCTCACTTACCCCGAGGTTGTTATGAATACACGTCATGTCATCGAACTGTCCCCCTCGGGGAAAACCTTTGAGGCCGGTGATGAGCTGTTGCTGGATGCGATGCTCGCCCACGGCCTGTCCGTGCCATTTTCCTGCCGCCGCGGTGCTTGTGGGTCGTGCAAGGTGGTGGTCGCAGAAGGTCAGTACCGGGCCAAACAGCTCGCGCCGGATGCGCCGGCGCCGTGCTATCCGCTGGCAGCCAATGAGATGTTGTTGTGCCAGAGCCACGCCTGCGGCGACATGCGCCTGGAAATTCCCGGCTGGTCGCTGGACTCGCCCGCGTTGGTCGTCGAGGCAACCGTGGTGAGCAAACGCGCACTCAGCCCCGACATCATCGAGTTGGTGGTGATGCCGGATACGCCCCTGGCGGTGCGGGCGGGCCAGTACCTCAAGATCCAACTGGTCGACGGCGACTCGCGTTGTTTCTCGATCGCCAACCTGCCGGCCGAAGACGAGGGGCGGCTGGTCTTCCAGATTCGGCAGGTCAGCGGCGGGCTGTTTTCCGAAACCCTGCTGGGCTGCCTGGAAACCGGCGATCTGTTGCAACTGGAAGGGCCGTTTGGTGCCTGTACCTGGCAGGACCATGACGATGCGCCCGTAGTCTTGTTCGCCACGGGCACCGGCTACGCTGGCATCAAGCCGATCCTGCTGAGCGCCTTGAAACGCGATGTCGAGGTGACGTTGTACTGGGGCGGTGCGCAGCCGGCCGATTTTTATGACCACGTGTTCCTGGACGCGGCGGTGATCGAGCACCCGCGTTTTCACTGGCATCCGGTGCTGGCCTCGCAGGGCCGGGTGCAGGAAGTGGCGCTGAGCCATGGGCATCACTGGGAAGTGGCCCACGTGTACGCGTGCGGTAGCGGCGCAATGATCAGCCAGGTGCGTACCGAGTGCCTGGAAGCGGGCCTGCCTGGCCATCGGTTTGTCGCGGAAGCTTTTGTGCCCAGCGGCCGGTCGAGTGCGGGCACGGCATCGAAGCCGCTGCATCCTGTGTGGGAAAAAGTTGGTCCGCGCTACTCCCTGGACGGCATGCTGGCGGCGCGCGACCAGTCCATACGCGCCCTGGCGGCAATTGCCAGCCGCCTGCAGGTGGGCATGACCACCGGCGAAGCCCTTGATATGGCCGCCGAACAACTGCAGGCCATGGGCGCGTCTCACACTTGGCATCCGACATATATTCGTTTCGGCGACGATACCGTTCGCCCACCCCGCGAAGGTATTGATCGTCAACGCAGGCTACGCGCCACCGATATTGTCGTGGTCGACCTCGGCCCGGTGTGGGACGGCTACGAGGGCGACTATGGCGATACCTTTGTGTTCGGTGACTCGCCGTTGCACCTGGCATGCAGGACGGCCCTGCACGAAGTGTTCGATGCGACCCGCGACGCCTGGCTACGGGGCCTCACCGGTCGCGAACTGTATGACTTTGCCGAGCAGAGTGCGGTGTCAAAAGGCTGGAGGTTGGCGCGCAATCTCGCGGGGCATCGCCTCGCGGATTTCCCCCACGCGTTGTTCGAGTGCAAGGACCTGGCGGACCTGGAAATCCCGCCGAGTGAAATGGCCTGGGTGCTGGAGATCCAGCTGTGCCATCCCACGGAGCCGGTCGGTGGTTTTTTCGAGGATATGTTGATGCTGCAAGCCTGAAGAGCCCGCCATTGCGGCGGGCTCCTTTGGATCAGAGCTTCGGCAGCTGGCCGATACGGCTCATCATTTCGGTGACGATCTGCAGGTCCAGCAGGAACTGGTCGACGGTCTTGAACTCGTTGTCGGTGTGCCCGGTGTACTTCACTTCCGGGCGCGCCAGGCCGAATTGCACGCCATTGGGCAGTTCGTGTACCGATGTCGCGCCGGCCGAGGTGCCGAACTTGTGCTCCATGCCCAGGTTTTCGCTGGCGACGGCCAACAAAGCCTTGACCCATTCACCTTCCGGGTTGCGGTACATCGGTTCGGCCACCGAGTAGGTGAAGTCCACCTTGACCTTGGATTGCTTGTCCCAGGCATTCAGCTTGTCGGCAATCTCGGCCTTGAGTTTCTCCGGCGACTTGCCCTTCGGCACGCGCAGGTTCACCGCCAGCTTGAAGGCTTTGTCATCCAGGCCGACAAAGGTCAGCGAGGTGGTCAACGGGCCCATGAAATCATCGGAGAAGCCCACGCCCAATTTGCCGCCGAGGTAATCCAGGCCCCAGTTGTCGGACGCATAACGCGCCGCGTCGGTGATGTGGTTGTGCTTGAGGGCAATCTTGCCGTCGACGCTGTGGATCAGCTCCAGCATGCGCGCGACCGGGTTGACCCCGGACTCGGGTTCGGAGGAGTGAGCGGACACGCCGGTGACGGTCAGCTTGACGTTTTTGCCGTCGACCTTGGCGGCCACTGCAAAATCACCGCCGTTGCGCTTGGCGTATTCGGTCCCGGCTTTTTGCAGGCTGGCGGCCAGCTCGGCCGGTTTGTCGCTGACGAAGGTCGCGACCGAGGCCGAAGGGATCTGGTTGGTCGCCATGCCGCCGGTCATAGAGATGATTTCCGCGCCTTTGCCTTCACCCTTGCGACGCGGGAAGGTGGCCATGACCGTGCCGTAGCCTTTCTCGGCAATCACCACCGGGTAGCCGCCGTCCAGCGCCAGGTTGTACTGCGGCGTCGGGTTGTGCTCGAAGTAATAGGGGATCGCGTCGCCGGAGGTTTCTTCGGTGGTGTCCACCAGCAGCTTGAAATTGCGCGCCAGCGGCAGCTTTTCTTCCTTGATGACCTTCATGGCGTACAGGGCCACCACGATGCCGTTCTTGTCATCCTCGGTGCCACGGCCGTACATGCGATCGCCGATCAGCGTGACCTTGAACGGATCTAGCTTGGTGCCATCCTTGAGCACCCAGTTCTCTGGCGTCACCGGCACCACATCGGCGTGGGCGTGGATACCGACCACTTCATCACCGCTGCCTTCGAGGGAAATCTCGTAGACGCGATTGTCGATGTTGCGGAAGTTCAGGTTGAAGTCTTTCGCCAGGGCCTGGATCTTGCCGGCGATCTTGATGAATTCCGGGTTCTTGTACTGCGGCACACCGTCGACGTTGAAGGTCGGGATTTCCACCAGCTCACGCAGGGTTTCGGTGGCGGCCTTGCCGTACTTCACGCGAGTGTAGATACCGAGCAGGCGATTGATTTCGTTCTGCTGGTCGGCGCTCAGGGTTTTGTTATCCAGGAAGGTACTGATTGCCGGGCCGACGTCGCTGGTTTTACCCAGCTCGCCCTTGGCCAGTGCGCCGAGGAAACCACGGAAATCGGTGACGGACGTTTCGTTGAAACTCTTGAGAATCGCCGTGCTTTGGTCGGGTGTGATGTTGGCGAAGGCAGGTGTGGCGATGGCCGAAAGGCTTGCCGCGAACACGGTGGCAGCCGCTAGTTGCTTGAGTGGAAAGTGCATTGAGAGACGCATTCCTTTGCAGGTAGTGAGTAGGAAGTTTCTGATCGATATGTCAGAAACATTTCCACACACTACCACCTCTTTTTTCCACGGGCGAGGTTCTACGCAAAGGGTCCCGCAGGAGCCGGCTTGCCGACGATGCTCGCCGACGATGACGCGCATTGCCAGGCGGATCACAGTGCCGGGACTATTTTCGTCGGCAAGCCAGCGCCTGCAGGTGGCCCGAGTCACGGCTGGCCAGGGTGGGGCTCGGGGTACGCCTCGGTTACGTTCAACGCCTTGGCGTAGGGCCCATCCCACAATTGCTCATGGAGTTGCCCGACACGCTTGGCCATCGCTTCGCTGCGCATCACTACTTCCAGGTTGCGCGAATTATCCAGATACCCACCCAGCCAGTTGCTGGTGCCGATCCAGGCGACCTCGCCGTCGATCTCCATGGTCTTGCTGTGGATCACCCGCGCATAAGGGATAAACCCTTGCCTGGCTTGCGGCAGGGTGACGATCTTGACCTGGACGTTGGGCAGGACCGCCAGGCTTTTCAGGTAGGGCAGTTCCAGTTTGTCGGTGTTCCAGTTGGACACCATCAGCTTGACTGACACCCCACGCGCCGCCGCTGCGCGCACGGCATTGTCGATCACCGCGTAGTAAGGGCGGGTTTTATCCGGCCCGTAGGACAGCGGCGCATAGTCGAGCAGTTGCACGCGCACCTCTTTTTTGGCTTCACCGAGCAGGCGCGGCAACTCCAGTTGTGAATCGCCGACACCCGGCGGGTTGTAGCGCTGCGGGCTGGCGACCAGATAGTTGCCAGTGCGCGCAGGGGGTTCGCTGGCTGCGGGCAGGGGCACCGGGGTGTGCTCGGTCAGCGCTGCCTGGGCGCGCCAATCCTGTTCGAAGATCGCCTGGACCTGGCTCACCACGGTGGCGTCGCTGATGCGCAGGCCGGTTTCGTGGATATGTTCCAGGGAGCGCCAGTCGAAGTTCTGGCTGCCGACAAATGCCTGCTTGCCATCCACCACCATGTATTTGGCGTGGATGATCCCGCCGCTCAGTTGCCCATAGGGCAGCACACGGAAGGTCAGGTTGGGGATCGCACGCAAACGTTCCAGCGTGGAAGCTTCTGACAACTTGATGCCTTTTTCTTCCAGCAAGAAGCGAATCTTCACACCGCGTTTGCCGGCGGCCTCAAGGTGTTCGATCACCGTGTCCATCACCGAGCCAGGATGGTCGGCGGCATAGAACTGGCCGATATCGATGCGGCTTTTGGCACCATCGAACAACGCGATCCACACCGGCCCCGGCTGGCGCAAATCGTCGGTGCCCAGCGTGGTATCCACCGGCACGGTGTGCACCAGTTCAAACCCCGGAATCGAAAAGTCCGCCTGAACCAGCGGACTCATGAGCAAGCCGGCCAGGCCTGCGATACGCAATTTCAAGGAGGCAGACATAGGGACCTCTATCAACGAAGAAAGCGGGCGCATTGCGCGCCCGCTGTAACCATCACGCCGTGCGGCTGTGCAACGGTGTCGGCACCAGGTGCGGCACTTCACTCTGTACCCGGGCGCCGGTGGCAGCGCGGATCAGCAGGATTTTCAGCTGGTCGTTGATGCGCTCCAGGCTGTCCTGGAAGAAGTTGTGGAACACCACGCAGAACAGCGCGATGGCGATCCCCAGGCCAGTGGCGAACAGCGCCGTGCCGATGCCACCGGAAATCTGCCCTGGGTCGGACACCCCGGCACTCGCCAGCGCCTTGAAGGTGTCGATGATGCCGAGGATGGTACCCAGCAAGCCCAACAGCGGCGCGGCCGTGGTGATGGTCTCGATGATCCACAGGCTGCGGGCCAGTGGCGCGCGAGTGGTCAGGTACTGGGTTTCGATCACGTCATCGAGGTCCTTGCGTGAACCGTGCGAGGCTTTCTGTGCCAGCACCGGCAACACCATGCTCAAGGGCAGGCTGTCACGTTGGGTCAAGCCCTGCGGCAAGTCGCGTTCGCTGTGTACGTTGGCGTCCAGCACCGCCGTGAGCGCGCGAGCCTGGCGACGCACGTAGGCGAAGTAGATACCGCGCTCGATGGTGATGAAGATGGCGATGGCCATCGCGGCATACATCACATAGAAGGTGATGTCGTGGAGCAGGTTCATGTCCATGTTCGCTTACCTCGCAATTAGAAATTGGCTTCCAGGGAAACCGTCACAGTGCGTTCCAGGCCGACGATGTACGCCGGGTCGCCGTCGCGGAAACCGCCGTAGGTCGCGGCGTTGGTCTTGGTGGTGTACACGCCGTCCAGGTATTTCTTGTCGAACAGGTTGTCGACGTTCAGGCGCAGGGTGGCGTCCTTGACCACTTTCTTGTCCACCGGCAGGTAGATACCCGCGCCGGCGTTGAACACGGTGCGCCCGGAAATGGCTTCATCGTTGGTCAGGTCGCCGTAGAGCTTGCTCGTGTACTTGCCGCCGAAGGTGCCGTAGAAGCGACCGTCGTCATAACCGATGTTGGCCGCCAGCATGTTCTTCGGCACGTTGGCAAATTGCTTGCCGCTGGTGGGCAGCACGATGGCTTTGCCGGCGTTGTACACGGTCAGGTCGTCTTGCTGCTCGGCCTTGGTGTAGGTGTAGGAGGTGTAGTAGTTGAAGTGGTTGGGCAGCAGGCCGCTCCACTCCAGCTCCAGGCCGCTGTTGTTGACCGCGCCCGCGTTGATGTCGGCGAAGTCGCCGTTGATGTCTTTGGACGAGACCTGGCGATCCTTGAACTGCATGTAGAACAAGGTCGCCGCCACGGTCATGTCGTCACCGGTGAAGCGCCAGCCCAACTCGTGGTTCCAGCTGGTTTCCGGCTTGGAGTTAATCGAGTCCAGGCCCTTGTCGTACAGCACATAGTTCTGCGGGATCCGCATGTTGCGCGACAGGCTGTAGAACAACTGGTCGCGCTCATCCAGCTGGTACTTGAGGCCGACGTTGGGCAGCAGTTTGTTGTAGGTCTGGTTACGTTTTTCCGCCTGTTCGGTGAGGCTGCCGTGGTTGGTGCCGTCACGCTTGACGTTCATGTAGGCGAGGCCTGCCACCAGAGTCCAGTCCGGGTCGATGTACCAGGTGTCCTGGGCCCAGACCTTCTGGGCGGGGGTGATGGTGAAGCGGTCGCGACCCTGGATGGTGTTGCCATTGGCATCGACCACGGCGTCGTTGGAGTCGGGCCAGGTGTCGACCGGTTTGCCGCTGGACTTGAGCGGAATGAACGGTTGGGTCTGGCTCTGGCGCGCGCGTTCGTACCAGTAGCCAAATTGCACGCTGTGATCACCCAGGTCCCAGTTCAGTTTGGTGGTGATCCCCGGACGCCAGGTTTGCGTGCGTGAAGGACGGTAGTACACGCCGCTGTTCGGCGTGCCATCGGCGTTGTACTGCGCGCCGGTAGGCAAGTTGCCCAGGTCGAACACGCCGCCCTGGTTCGAGCCGCTGTTCAGCGCATAGCTGGACGAGCCGACGCCACTGCCGTTGCCCCAGTAGTAATACGGAATCACTGACAGCGCGAGGTTGTCAGCCAGTTTGAGCTGGGTGTTGAGCACGGCGGTGAAGGTCTGGAACGGGTTCTGCGCCAGCGCGTAATAGCTGTTGTACTTGCCATTGGCACCCACGGTCGGCGTTGCCGGGTAGGGGTCGTACTTGCGGCCGTTCTGTTGGAACTGCGCCTTGGTCAGCTGGCTGTAACTGTTGTTGTCCTGTTCGTGGTACTTGAGGATCAGGTTGGCGGTGTTGCCGTCGCCCGCATCGAAGAAGCTGTTCCACTCGACCTTGTCCGCCCGCACTGCACCCGAGCCGCGCCACATCTGGCCTTCGGTGTGGGACGCCGACAGCCAGTTGCTGAGGCCGTTGACTTCACCGGTGTTCAGCCGCGCGAAGGTCTTGCGGGTGGCGTTGCTGCCCATCACCTGTTTGACGAACGCGCCGGTTTCCTTGGTCGGGCGAATCGTCACGATGCCGATGTTGCCGCCGCTGGAGCCGATGTGCGGGCCGTCGGCTTCCGAGGAGCCCTGGGTGACGAAGATCTGGTCGATGTTTTCCGGGTCGCCCAGCAGGTTGGAGTACAGCGCGTAGTTGCCCGAGTCGTTGATCGGCATGCCGTCCACCGACATCCCCACCTGGTCGGAGTTGAGCCCGCGCATGGTGAAGCGAAAGCCCGACAGGCCGGTGTTGTCTTCGCTGGAAATGTTCAGGCCCGGGGTGTACTTGAGCTTGTCGATGGCGTTGCCGGTGGCGGTCTGTTTATCCAGCGCCTCCTTGGTCACCGTGGAGCGGCCCTTGATGCTTTCTTCCTGCACCATGTAGCCGCCACCCGCAGTGGCCTTGCCCTGGACGCCGATGGTGCCGACGTCGCTGTTGCCGGTGTCGGCCATGGCCATGCCCTGGCCCATGCTTGCGGCAACAAGTGCCAGATGAATACGTGTGAACCTCATCACTGTCGTCCTGGTGTCGGGTGCTTATTGCACGCTGTAGTTGAAGGTGGCGGTGAAGCGCTGCTCATTGCGCCCCCCGAAGGCTTGCTCGGGGAACGGCTTGACTTGCTTGATGCGACGCAAGCTGTTGGTGGCGGCCCGGTTGAGCAACATGCTCGAGGCCTGGGTTTGCAGGCCGGAGTCCAGAACGCGACCCTGGCGGTCTACCAGCAGCCAGACCACGACTTCGCCGGTCGGGCGTTCGAGGGAAGCCTGGCGTCCGGTGGGGTACTGTTTGTAGGTGTCCAACTCGTTGCGCAAACCCTTGAGATAGCCGCCTTCGAGTGCCTGGCCGTCGACTTTCGGCGGGGCCGGTGGTGCCGGCGTTGGCGCGGCCTGGGCCGCCACGGCGGGGGCCGGTTTGGCGGCCACCGGCGGCGGTGTCGGCACGGGCGATGGCTTGGCCACCACGGGCTTGGGCTGAGGTTTCGGCTTGGGCTTGGGCTCAGGTTTTGGCAACGGCTTGGGCGGCGGTGGCGGCGGGGCCGGCTCGGCCTCTTCATCCTCGATCACCGGCGGCGGTGGCTCTTGTTCCACCACCGGCTCCGGGGTCACTGGCGGCTCGGGCTCGACCAACGCCAGCTCGACCGCCGACTCGTCGTACACCGGTTCGACCTTCAACGTCTGGGACTGGATTCCCAGTGCAATCAGCACCAGGGCGATCAGGGCCGGGACACTGCCCAGCAGCTGTCGCGCACGAAACAGGACGTACATGATCAAGACTTGCGCGTGGCGATGGACACGGAGGTAAAGCCACCCAGACGCAGGGTGTCCATCACCTCCACCAGGCGCGAAACTTCCACGCCCTTGTCGCTGTTGACGATGATCGTCGACTTGGTGTCAGGCTTTTCGGCCGCCTTCAAGGCCGGCACCAGCGCATCGACGGTGAGGTCCTTGCCATCCAGTTGCAGCTGGCCTTCCAGGCCCAGGGTCAGGATGAATTTGTTCTGCGGCTTGAGCTGCTGCGAACTGCTGGCGCTGGGCAGTTGGGTCTTCATGCCGAGGGCCGGAATCACGTTCAGGCTCACGAGTACGAAAAACACCAACAGGAACATCATCACGTCGATCATCGGGATCAGCTCGATGTGCGCCTTGCGTTTTTTCGGTTCGTCCCAGGTTCTCATTCCGCTACCCCGTCATTGAATTAGGGGCGACACGCTAACAACCAAAAATGACCGAATGGTTAACTTTAATTGACGTTTTGAGGGCTCTAGGACGCGTCTTACAGGGTATTCACAAGTCATTTTTGTGACGTAACAGAATTGAAACGAAGCGCGGCCATTCTCAAAAACTTTACATCGAGGCCCCTCGGAAATGAGCAGCGACTTGCCCCATCTGTCCACCCCGCGACTGTTATTGCGCGCCCTGGAAAAAACCCAGGCCGAGACGTTGTGCGCCCTCGCCAACGGTCCGAAGATCGCCGATAACACCGCCAGCATTCCATCGCCCTACACCCTGGAAATCGCGCTGGATTTCATTGACGGCATGCAGGCGAAATATCGCTCGACGGGGTTGCTGAGCCTGGGGATGCACCGGCGTGACAATGGCGAGCTGATCGGTATCGTCAGCCTGCGCATCAATGCTGCTCATTGCTACGGGCATCTGGGCGGTTGGGTCGCGGCGGATGCGCGTAACCAGGGGTACGCGGCCGAGGCGGCGACAGCATTGATGGACTACGGCTTTGTCGAACTTGGCCTGCATCGCGTGGGCAGCCAGTGCTTCAGTCGCAACAAGGAATCGGCGCGGGTCATGGAGAAAATCGGCCTGCAATATGAAGGCTGCATGCGCGGCGCGTTCCTCAAGAACGGCGTGCATGAAGACCTGCTGGTGTTCGCCACGGTGCGTGAGGTGTGGGAGTACCGGGTGTGAGCGGCGGCGTCGACCACGGCCGGCGCCGGGTACTCGCCGGGCTGGCGGTGGCCACCACGTTTTCGATCCTCAGTCCGTTCGCGCGCAGTGCCGGGGTCGACTATCCGTTTACCCTGGGCGTGGCGTCGGGCGACCCGTTGCCGGATGGCTTTGTGATCTGGACGCGCCTGGCGCCGCTGTTCAATGCAGTGGATGGCCGGGGTGGGTTGAACCGTGCGGTGGCGGTGCGTTGGCGGGTCGCCAGCGATGCGGCGATGACCCGCATCGTGCAACAGGGCGAGGTCATGGCCAGCGAGCGGTTGGCCCATTCGGTGCACGTGGAAGTCGCCGGGCTGGAAGCGGGCCGGCCGTATTGGTATCAGTTCGAAGGCCTCGGCGCGCAGAGCCCAGTGGGGCAGTCACGTACGGCGCCCGCCGTGCAGGCGATGGCGTCGGCGCGGCTGGGATTTGTCTCGTGCTCGCATTGGGAGCGCGGCTATTTCAGTGCCTACCGTCACCTCGCGGCAGAGCAGCCCGACCTGGTGTTTTTCCTCGGTGACTATATCTACGACAGCTCCTACGCGGCGGACTCGGGCAAAATCATTCGCGCCCACGGCAGCGGCAATGCGGTGAGCCTGGGCGATTACCGCAACCGTTATGCCTTGTACAAGACCGATCCGGACCTGCAGGCCTTGCATGCCGCCGCACCCAGCGTGGCGACCTGGGACGACCACGAAGTGCAGAACGACTATGCCAATCGCTGGTCCCAGGATCCCAAGATCCCGGTGGCGCAATTTCTCCAGCAGCGCGCGGCGGCTTACCAGGCGTTCTATGAACATATGCCGTTGCGTGTGAGCAGCGTGCCCAAAGGCCCGGATATGCGCATCTATCGGCGCCTAGACTACGGCCGACTGGCGCGTTTCCACGTGCTCGACGGCCGTCAGTATCGCTCCGAACAACCGTGCATTCCGGCCAACGGCAGCCACCAGGGGCATATCGCCGCCAACACCTGCGCCGACCTGCGCAACCCCGCGCGGACTATGCTCGGCTGGCAGCAGGAGGCCTGGCTGGACCAGGGTTTTGCGCAGTCGCAGGCGCAGTGGAATGTGATCGCCCAGGACTTGCTGGTGGCGCCACTGACCCAGCGCGACCCGACCAGCCAGGCACTTGGGCGCTGGACCGATGGCTGGGATGGCTACATGGCCAACCGTTCGCGGATGCTCGCATCGATCCAGCGCCACCGCGTCAACAACCCGGTGTTCTGGGGCGGTGATATCCATTCGTTCTGGGCCACGGACTTGCACGTCGATGGCAATGATCTGGACTCACCGATCGTGGCCACCGAATTCGTCGGCTCATCGGTGACGTCCGATGGCCCGCCCTATAATGCGTTTTCCCAACTGTTGCCACTCAACCCGCACGTGAAGTTTTTCGACAGTCGCCAGCGCGGGTACGTGTCGGTGCAGTTGGAGGCGCGGCAGATGCTGACGAAGTTTCGCGCGATCAGTGACCCGCGCGATCCACAGGCTGGCGTGTCGACTCTCAAGTCGTTTGTGACGGAGCCGGGCAGGGCGGGGGTGATGACAGCTTGAGGCATCGCCTGGAGACGGACGATAGGGTTTGATGTGGCAAGCACGATGCTGTGGCAATCAGGTTTGTCATGTTGAGCAGGCTGTTGTGGTGATCAGGCTTGTGTGGTTGAGCAGGCTTATTGTGGTGAGCAGGCTTGTCCTGCGTTGGGCTGCGCAGCAGCCCCCAAACCTGACTGGAGTTTTTCCAGACAAACCGCGGCGGCCTTATTGGGGCTGCTGTGAACTGGTCAAGTAATCTTGGACACCGATTAAGGTTTCACGCCACCAGCTTCTCCCTGGCGACTGGTGACCGATAGTCGTTGTAGCTATGCGGCCTGGTGATGTTGTAGCGCGATACATAGCGCTG